>CAKQDQ010000060.1 GCA_934229335.1 uncultured Prevotella sp. | reverse complement strand
AGGTGTACCATCGTGGAATTTTGCAATAGTATGTATCGCCAGCCACTACTGTAGTAATGTCTGTCACTTGTGAATACTCATCATCATCGCTTGTTGACGTTTTGGTGAACAAATTGCCATTATCGCCAAATTTCACTTCCGCATATTCTTCTGCTATTCCGTTTCTAACATAATACGTTGTTCCGCTTTGAAGTTTTCCACCGTTTGTTACTTGCTTATAGTGTTCACCGTCTTCCTTTGTATAGAATTCAGAAACAGCGACATGACTTTCTATTTGTTTATTACTTTCAGCATCATCTTGCGTCTTGTATGCAGGTGCTTTGAGCACGAGAGTAGCCATACACTTTTCAGAGAGGTGCTTGTTAAAGTAGTCTGATGTAGAGTTGTTTGCTTTGTCTGTTAATCGGAAGAAGATTTTAGCGTCATCCGTCAAATCTTTTGGTAATGTTGCGTTTTCATCTTTAATTTCAGGCTTATCACCATTCATTGGTAGTAAAGCATTAAAGCCCTTTCCATCATATTTTTCAGATGATGATGCCCCGATGCGAAGTTCATACAGACCTTTTACTTTATCACCATCCATATCAATGATTTCGTCGCTGTCAACGTAGTTACGCTCTTCCAAGTCACAAGAGTAGTCATCCTTATGACTTTCATCAGTAGGGTGTCCACTTCTCATTTTCCAACTAACTACCTCTACCTTTTGACCAGCCTTTAGTCCTGATAGAACAGTAAGGCCATCAGAGTTGTCACTATCGAATGTAGTTTTATCCTTATAGGTGTAACCCGTTATATTAGCATTATAGTAGTAGTTAAAACCTGTAACGTACCAGTAATGCACAGCTGCATATGAGTCAGGGTCTTTACCTTTAACGCTGGGTCCATTGTATCCTGATGGGAAACAGTCATCAACAATGAAACGACCTTGTTCTGGAGTATATGGGAACACGAAGTTGCCTGTTGTCTCAAGGAAGTCTACTTCGTGATTCTCATTTTCGTCACGTTTATGAACATTATCAGCGTATACGTAGCCACCGCCTTCGTCAGTGCGTACATTTATTAAGTTCATCTCTACAACGCCATAGATAGGTCCGTAATAGATATTATCCTCTATTATTCCTGATATTAAGTTCTTTTTCTCTTGTACGCCTTGTATTTTCAATGCATAGCCAGAGGCAATGCCTATCATGTTTTTGGCAGTGCCGTCATTACGTTTTTGGAATGAGGTTTCTATATTGTCTTCCTTATAAGATTTGTCTATGTAGTCCTGCTTTACTTGTCTATATGTTTTATTATTATCACCAACAACACCTTTATCATCACGCCATGGCTCTGATGAGTCATCAAATCCTACGTTTGAACTTACGGCGCCTACATAGTGAATATTGTTGGCTAATCCCATGTAGTTGCGTGAACGATGGTCCGTGTGTTTTGCCAGTGCATCGTCTTTCGTGATAATGTTATTGGCAACCATCTGTATTTCTCCTACACGTGAGATAGAATAAGGAGTCTTATTCGTGGTATTCGTAGCATAGTCACGTGCGCCGAGCAATGTTAAGCAGTTGTCTTCCAAACGCAATATGTCCATACGCTGGAAGGTGTTTACTATTTTCGGATTGCTTATAGTTGTGCCAGCATAACCATAACCTGTGAGGTCTGCACTACGGAAGCCTTGCGCATACGACAGGTGTCCATCGCCAAATATTCCGCCTTCGCTGTCGTATTCGTAGATGGTGTAGTCATCATCAGCCTGTTCGTTAGGTTTCTTGTCTTTATTTTTATAGAAGTAAGTGTCTTGTGAAGATATGTAGCGGTATGTTCCGTCTTTATGTTTATAGTAATAGCCAAAGAGGTCAGTACCCTCAGGCAGAGAAACCTCTTTCATATCCTGCTTTGATATGGCGATGTGGTCACGATCTTCAGTTCCGTCTCCAGGCTGTTCTGCTCTATCAGCAATAACTATAGTGGTGTTGCCGCCAAAGCCTGCGGTGGTACTACCTGGCAAGCCTTCCAACTCTGCCTTATGCGCAGCGTTTGTAGTGAAAGCATTGTCGAGGTTATACTTATCGGTAAACTTCAGCACCGTAGTGTTATTCGCCATGACAGACGAACCCTGGGCGAGGGAATATCCTCCGCCATACACAGCCTCACCGATTTGTATGTTAATATTGTCCCAACCTATGGCAGGGGCTTCGGCTTCTACTTTTGTGAAATATGTATTCCAGTTACTTTCTGTTATGCTTGTTTTCTTGTTGCTTACGCTATCCCATTTTGCCTCAATGTCATTGAAGAGTGCCTGCGAAACGATGTCTCCCGTAACGAGGTGTACCGTCTGCTTGATGGTCTCTGATGCAAGACCAGAGACATTATTATCTATGTCTTTATTGTTTTGGTCAACGCGTTTCAGTAGGTAACGTCCTGACTGGTGAAGGTTTACAGTGTAGTATGTAGGGTAGCCCACCTTTACCTGCGTGCTTCCCCATACGTAACCAGAGTATGAACCTCCTGTAACAGAGCGGAATACATGTCCGTTGAATACCTCTACGTTTGTAACGCCTATAAGGTTACCTTGCTGACCTCCACCATATACGAAGTTAGCGGAAGTGCCTGTCTTGCCAAAGGTAGTTACACCGTCGGTTGTTGTTTCTGAAGGCTTAGAACATACTTTATTCTCCGCCACCTTAATATCAGTGTTACCATAGACGTAACTGTCCATACCATATCCTGCACCATAGACATTGAGCGTAGAGTATGCAGGGTCTGTAGCAACCTTTTCGTTAGAATTTTCGAGTTTTGCCTTGTCTTTACCATCGAGCATATCGCTATTAAGGTTTATAGTGATGTCGCCACGTATAGTACCAGACTCGTAGCATCCTCCATAAACGTTGCCTCCCTTATATGCGCCATTGTCGTCAGTTGGCTCGAATTTACAGTTTACATTGAGTTTAATGAACGGATATTCAGACTTTGCCAGACCAAGTAGATAGCCACCTTCGTGATATGCCAGTCCATTATAGTCATAGTTAGTTCTGTTACAACCGCCTACAATCTTATTCGTTATGGTGAGTCCTTCAGGGAAGGTATATTCCAAGACATTGCCAATCTTCTTGTCTTTGGCATCTGCGGCATAGTCGTCCTCCGTCTTAGGATAGATATTCATATTGCCACGGTTACCTCCGCAGAAGAAAGAACCTATTTCACAATCTTCCAGATTCGCTCCATCTTCTGCTCCGTTCCAAGTCAATGTTCCCTGAATATCAGTTTCTACAGGTTGGAAGTAAAGGTCAAGCAGATGTGGGTAGACAGTTGGACGGTCTTCATTCTTCGTAGAAAGATACAGTGTACTGATAGACTTGTTTGAAGGGTCATTAACCCAGTCTATGGCGTCCGCAAGATTAAGTTCCTTGCTATGATCATCAACATCGCCATTCAGTTTTTGGAACTGATTCATGAAGTTATTGTCCGCCGAGGACATAAAGAGAGCATTACCATTACATCCCATGAAGACTCTGCCTATCTTTACATGGCTACCTATATTTAATTTTACGTCACCAACAGTAACATTTGCTCTTACTCCACTCTTTAGTACTTTCTGTACCGTGGCAGAGTTACCTCCACCATAGACATCACCATCAATTTTGGTTCTATTATCGCCTGTGCCATTACCCTTTATGGAGATGCTGACCCTATTTGTCATAGGTCTATAAGAGTTGATGTTCACAATCTTCGCGGCATCACTGACAGCGACATACGATGCCATGTTGTCACGCATTGGCACAGTATATACCAAATCTACTTTATCAGAGTTAGGATTGTCAGGATTAAGAGGATAATCCTCGTTCACGGTCACTTTGGTGTTGCCGTTTCTGTCAAGAGCATAAAGATAATCACCGTTGCCAGCACCATAGACGTTGCCATAGATGTGACCACCTTTTATAGTGACGTTTGTACCTGTTCCGCCATTATCATAGTAATAACCTTTAGCATCAGGTTCCATGTTTACATAACCTGACACGTCATTACCACCATAGACATCGCCATGGATATAAATATCTTTGTTACTGAATGTTGATTTGTTAGTATCGTCTTGTTCTGATGTTGCTGTCTCTTGACCTATAGTGATGTTTGTACTCTTATTGACATTACCCATCAGTCCGCCTCCAAACACGTCGTGACAGTCAATGGCTTTTATTACAACATTAGTGGCGTTAACACTGTTGAAGAATCCTCCACCGAACACACGACGGCAGAATCCACCACCTTCACCTTCTACATAAGTATCACCTTCCACCTTACCAGAGTATCCACCTCCGACAAAGTCCATTACAGAGTATTCGCTAACGAAATGTTTGTATTCCTCCTCTTCCTTAATATTGAATTCTGGATTATTACTTATACATTCACGTTCCGACATCTCTATATTCAGATGCGTGTTACCCTTGACGGTAGTATATTCACCATAGCCAGCACCGAAGACGCTGAAATGTGGCGAGCCAACCTTATTAAATACCTCTTTCCATTCGTTTGATTCGAAGAAGTTAGTCATTGACATACCTGACCGTACCTGGGTAGTCTTCTTCAGCAATCCCTTGGTCATGGTAAGATGCGTATCGCCACCAATCTCACACGCCATATTGCCACCGCCATAAATGTTATGGTTTATCTTGAATTTCTGCGTTTTAGGATCATATTGAGGTGAGTATGTATTACTGCCATCAATGGAAACAGGTTCCCAGAAACGAGTGTTCTCAAGCCAATATGAGGTAAGAGCCATCTCGCCACCATTGACAAACATATTGGTGTTGCCTTTTACGTTGGCGTATGTTACGTCCTCTGCATTAACTACATTTTCGCCTCTGCTGTTTACTGTAGGGGTACCAGTATCTCCCCATCCGCCACCAAAGATGTTGTGGTAGAACTTGCCATCATTGATTACTACGCAGGTATTACCATATATACTACCATTCTGACAACCGCCATAGACACGGTTCAGTAGTTTTGGAGCATAATTGGATTTCTTGCTATCGGTAGGATGTTGCAGATAATCTTTTTCCGATGGGTCAAGTGTTGTTGTTGTGTATGCTGTTGTTGTGACAGTGCCTGCTTCCGTTGTCGTGCTTGTTGTCTCTTCCTTCAAGTAAGGATAATTCATTACAGGCAGGTCTATCACGAGACAGGCGTCGCCATTGATACCACCGAACTTACTATATTCTGTGGTTTCAGCAACAGTACGTCCCTTACCTCCCGCAAATATTTGCGAGAGGATGGCACCACCACGGATATTTACAAACGAGGTAAAATCATTGGGAGTCTGATATGATGTAGACTCGATGCCGTTAGAAGTCTTTGTTGTTTCGTCAGTAGAAGACTGCTCTTCACCTACGTTAGCGATGTCGCCACCACCATAAACACTGCCCATAATCAGGGTGCGCTCTAACGGGAAACTCGTCTCACCGATTTTCTCACCATAGATATGCACTTGCGTCTTACCTTTGACCATGGCAACATTCTTGTAACCCAAGATGCCACCGCCACCACCGTAGACATTCTGAGAGACGTTACCCGATTTGATAAAGACTTTTGAATTGCCCCCAACCATTCCTAACGTAGCATCGTCCTTATTCGTTGTTTCTGTTGTTTCATAAGGCTCTGCTCCAAGTCCAGCACCATATATATTATTACATGATACCTGATTGTTAGCCTCTACATACGTATTACCTGTTACATAACCAGAGAATCCTCCACCGTGAATCTCCATGAAGGTAAAGCAAGATATACCGTGTGTCCACGCCATACGACTGATATAGTAACGGTTGAACGTTGCTGCTATATCTTCTATATCTTCATCATTGTTCATACCGTAGTACAGGTGTTTATCTGCTTTTGGCACATTAGTGAAGTCGTTGTACAGTTGCGTTTCATACGCCTGATATGCCTGCTTGTCGTTCTCTTGGTTTATGTAGCGAAATTTCTTCCCATTAATCTTATAAGGCTCACCATTACTATCAATAACAGCTCCTGGTTGTGCATACACTTTGGCGTTATTTACCGTAGTGTTTGCACCATAGCCTGCGCCGAACACAGAGAACTGTGGATAAGAGACATTCTTGCTGGCAAGATACCAGCACAGTCCCTGCAACGTGGTGTAGTCAAACAAACTAAGCGCTCTGCCATTCTGGTCCATGATGTCGGCAAGTGGAGAGTGGTTTATTTCTACTACCGCGTCACCACTTACCTTACAAGCGCGGTTACCACCACCGAAGATGTTATGGTTCTTTTTGAAACTGCCCGACTTTATAGAATTATTGTCCAACGTAAAGAACTCCTTTGTGCTCTCATCAGACTGTATTCTTTCTATTGCCGCTTTTGCCTGGGCATTGGTAAGGTCGCTGACGCTGTTGGCACCCATAATGTCATACGCTATTTGCTTGAACTCGTCGAGCGTATTGCATATCTTCTCTGCGTCAGGCTTCACCGCGAGCCATGTCTTGATGTTACCGTTAGTGTCTGCCTTACGGTTCCATATCCATGTGCCCCCGTCAATCTGCACCTTCGTGTTTCCAAGTATGTTAGCATACGTGCCTGTATTGTCAGTATCTTTTCTACCGAGCACCTGCTTTAGGGTAGTAATGTCTGTTGACACTCCTGGGTTATCTCCAGTCTTATCATCAGTAATCTCTACATCACCATAACCACCGCCAAAGATATTCAGTCCTAACATTCCGCCCTCAATGTGTACAAGTGTATTGCCGTCAACAGTACCATAGGCACAGCCACCGTATATACGGTTCCATACGTATGGTATATTGTTGCCTTCATAATCAAAAGCCGTAGTACTAAACGAATTATCAGCATACGTGTTGGCAATATGCACAAGTGTGTTACCACTGATACGACCTACTTCGTAATACTTTGTAGCATAAGCCTTCTTCAAGCCTTTACCGCCACCAAACACTTCACCGTAGATGTCGCCACCCACGATGTTAACAAATGAACTGTAGTCTCCAGCCGTATATGATGTATTATCTTTAGGATTACCATTCGTTTGGTCTATATCAGTCTCGCTTGTAGGTTGCTTTGTATAGTCTGCGGTATATGTCTCTGGTCCTACATTAGCGACATCACCGCCACCATACACGTTGCCGAACACCTTGGCTTCGTCAGAGACATTCACCTTTGTAGTTCCTGTCACACGTGCCACATGAGTGAAGTACACATTACCTTTGGGGTTTACACCTGCGCCTCCACCAAACACGTCGCCATAGATGTTTGCTCCCTGCACATAAACCTCCGTGTTTCCAGTAACCTCACCAGTCCTGTCATCCTTCGTCTCCGCATCAGGATCACCGAAGCCACCGCCATACACACGATGTATGAACGTGTTACCATCCACGGTTACCTTTGTGTTGCCCGTTACGGTACCAGCATATCCTCCACCGAACACACTGTGTACGGTAAAGTTCGGAATACCCTTAGAGTTATCGAATACAGGCTTCGTTGTGCTGCCATCGGCCTGTGCGTCAGTCGTTCTTGGCGAAGCCTTGCGAGAGTTACGGTTCTTTGCGCCTTCTACCACTGATGGTCTTGCCAGTTGTTCTGTATCATCATCGGTCTCTGCATCATATATACCGTAGTCTCCTTCAACGTCTACAAAGACTTCTGTCGCATCACCTATGCTGGTGTTCTTACCATATCCGCCACCAAAGACACTGAAGTGTGGATGGTTATTGTCATTATATGCAGTTTTCCATTCTTCTGTCTTCAACAACTCAAACGGAGTCATACCCTTCAGCACAGTTACGTTAGTGCTTTTTGTTACTTTGCATGCATTGTTGCCACCACCATATATGTTATGAGGGTTTACGAATTTATGATTATCTTCGTCATAGAAACTACTTTTATCATCTTTCCACAACAATAATTTAGATTTATCTTTATCCCATGCTTTATCCCATATAACGTTGATAGAGAAGTTCTCTATCTTCTTCTTGTCATCGTTCTCCTCTTGACCACCGAAGTCCTGTGACAGTGTAACATTGGTGTTACCCGTTATGTCAGCGTAGGTATAAAGTGACTCAGCAAGTGCATTACCATTATCATCTGTAATTTTTCCGTTTCCTCCACCGAACAACTGTCCAGCAAGGTTTCCTGCATATACGTTGATGTGTGTGTCGCCCTCTACCTGCGCTAAGTTGCCACCGCCAAAGATGTCACCATATATTGACGGTGCTTGCTCAGTGGTACCATGAAGTTCTATGTTGGTAGAGCCTATAACCTTACCAACCTCTTCCGGATGCCAAGTGTTGTCCTTTATATTCTTGTCACTATCCGCTCTTTTAGGTCTTCCGTTTCCGCCAGCGAACACAGAGCCGCGTATATCGGCTTTGTTTCCTATAACGACATTCGTAGCATTACCGCCTTCATTTTCCACTACCGCCATGTCACCACCACCGTAGATATTCTCGTAGAATGTACCACCGTTGATTCTAACAAACGACTGACCATAGAGGCGTGCCATGTTATAGAGCGTAGTAATATCTTTCTTAATATTCTCTTTCCAATAGTAAAGTTGTGCATCTGCCACGCCATATCCACCGCCAAACACAGAGCAATGGAACTCACCGCCGTTGATGTTTAGTTTCACGTTGCCGTAGGTCTGACCAAGAGCATCATAGTCATTTGCATTGCCTTCGTATGATTTCTTGCTATAGAAATAATCTGTACCACGTCCAGCAGCGAATATTCCATTATTGCAATAGAATGTTCCACCATTGATTGTTAGAGAAACTACCGTGTCATTAGGCTCACCGCTACCATAAACATTACCACCATATTCACTTGGTATACCCATTTCACTACTCCACAGTGATTTACTCATGTAGCCACTACCTCCTGCATAGATACCGTAAATGTATTCTTTCTTTGTGCCAAAGTTACCGTCATTGATTATAATCTTGGTATTGGTCTTCGTTGGGTCTACCTCAGTGTAGGTATAATCGGCTGCGTTATAACACTTGCATTTTATCAAGTGATCCTTTGCGGCTTTGTAGTCACCATATAGCATCACAGTCTCATCTGTATTCCAGTAAGGAATGGCAGTGTCAGGAGTGTGTGTATTGGCATCGTCGTCACCATAGCCAATACCATTATAACCACCAGCACCAGCACCGAAGATACCACAAACGATATCGCCTTTCTTCTTGTTATCATCTGGTAAAATCTTGAACGTTCCGCCATTAATAGTAATGGTGCTATAGCCATAGAACGGATTATCTACCTTTGTACCTTCCGTATGTGCACGACCAGTACTACCACCGTACATTTCTGTCACAACGACACGGTCGTCTACATTACCTGTTGTGTAGTTTTCAGAATTAGCAGGGTCTAACAAGATGTTGGCGCGCCCCATATATGTGTTCTTCGCTACATTGTATGTGTGCTTATCATATTCGAAAGAACACTGGGTATTGGCACCCAAAGAACCGTTTACTATTCGTGCCACCTTGCCACTGCGGACAATGATGTCCACATCGGCATACATAGCACCCTCATGGTTACCTGCGAGGATTATTCCGGCATCGTAATCGTTCTCTCTTTCTCCAAGATCTTTGCCATTGTCTTTGACTTTTCTACTATCGTTATATAGAGTATTCCATGCCCTATCGATGTCCATAACAATTTTGCACTTGATAGGCATGTTAGGAGTTCCCATCGCACCGTTTAGGTTGTTCTTATTATTATCATTAACGTCCTGACGTCCGCCCGCGCTGATACAAGAGTAGAAGCCAGACTTGATGGTGATGCTGAATCCCTCCTTTCCATGTGGCATAGAGTTCTCGTAGTTTTTAATTTGTACGGGATCATTCAAGAGTTTGAATCGACCGTCATTATTGAGACCTCCAAAGATGTGGAGCGCGTTAGTTACCGCTCCGTCTATTGTTCCGTATACTGGGGAGTTATCCACAAAACCCTTCATCTTGATGCCTTTACCCATCTCTAAGTTGTAGTATTGGCAGTAGATAACTTTGTAGAACCTATGGGTATCATTATCAGGTCTGCTGAAGGTGACGTTCTCAAAACGTGTATCTCCCCAGATAGGCAATCCATCGTTATCTCCCATGATTTCTATGGAACTGTTATAGTTCTTATTCTCCCATTCTCCCGTAATAGTGGCATTGCGAGAGACATTCTTATTTTTAGCCTCTTTCCATTCAGATTCCGACATTATAGAGTTACTTGTATAGTTCGAGGTGATACAAAAACCAGCCTTTGTACAGTCCTGGTCACTCGTGCCCATGAGCACAATGATGTTTTCGTCCCATGTTCCATCTTTGGTTAATTTACCATAGGCACCGTTCCATGTCTTCATAGGCTGGTCTTCAGAATACCCCCAATCCACATCTGTTGTATTATCGACTCCTGCTTGGAAGGTTTTACCTTCTTCTGTGGTATAGGTCTGAGGACACAGGAAAACCACCGTTGTGGCTCTCTTTGTCTCGTCAAGGAGGGTTAATTTCTCTTTATCATACGTCACGGTAACTTTACAACTGAACTTATCACCGTAGGTGGCATCGGCTGGAGGCGTAAAATCATTGGTTGTTTTACCATCTATGGCAGTTTCACCTTTGTACCATTGGTACGTTACTGTGAGTCCCAGTTCATCGTTGGTTTTACCAGCGTCGTTGGTTACGTCAACAACATATTTCTTAGGATTAGTTTGCGTAGTGAGGGTAGCCTCCATGCGGATAGCCTTAACCAGGTAAGAACTGATACTAACGTTGTCGCTTTCTTGTACGGCATACACATATTGGTCCTCAGTCTTACGGGGCAAGATGACGGTACTGGCGGCTTCTTCTGTGTTAATCTGCGTCCATGTCTTGTTGTCTGTAGAAGAATACCAGAAATACTTCTCCTCAGTATCTTTTCCATCCTCTTCTCTTACAGACAACACGTCACCGTCCTTGCCTCTCTCCAGGTGTATGCCTTTTGTGAGGAAAGCGACACTTGACGTCGTAGTGGTGCCTGCCAACGTCCAAGTCTTTCGTGGTAGACCGTTGTCATTGATAAATTGATTTACCTTTTCTGTAAACTCCTGGATAAATTTATCGAATTCTTTTTCTGTACCAAAGTTATAAAGAGTAGCACCAGCAGTGGTGGTACCCTTGTTTACAGAAGTATAGTATAAAGTTTGCCTGTTGGCTTCAGGAAACTTTCCAGTATAGGTATTATTGTAGAAAGACATAACGCTTCCTGGCTCACAGTTCTTGAAGCCAGTCTTCGTCGTAAACTCAGAACCGCAGACAAAGATATTTGTTGGCAAGATGGCATAAGTGTTGGTACTAAAACCACTGACGTTGCCTATACCACCAGATATTCTTATGGTATTATTATTGCCAAGTTTTGCGTTCGTGTGCATATTGATAGCCACATCAGAGAGTATGTTGAAGATGCGGTAATTGGCATTATTGTCCAAGTAACCTATAATACCTCCCACACGATAGTTGTTAGATGTGCTGTATGTATCCCCATTATCCGTTATCTTAGAGTTACGTATAATGATGTTACTTGTCTCCGCATTATTCTTTAACTCGCCAGCCAAGATACCGAGTTTGATAACGTTGGTACCAACAGGATTATATCCCTCCGCCTTCTCTATAACAGCGTATTGAATGATGAGGTCATATACAGAAGCATAGCCACTCTCATTGTTAACAGAGCCAAGTATCTTGGCAAACAGCCCCCATCTTGCCTCATAGCCACTCTCGTTGGTCCAGCAGATGTGCATGTTATATATGACATGTCCATTGCCGTTGAATTTACCTGCGAAATAGCGGTCTGTCTTAGAACTGGAGGTTCCTATTGGTGTCCAATATATGTTTTTATCGAGATGGATGTTATCAGTTAACTTATAGTATACGCCTCTCGTACTTACACCGCTGTTCACCTGATACGCTAATCGTGCCAGTTCCAGAGCGTTACTGATCTGGTACGGGTCTTCCTTAGTACCCGTACCGCCAGCGTAAGCCTTTGCATAGAGTTCTCCCTGGCCATAGTATTGCTTAGCGGCAGCTGTTACTGTGGCAGTGGTTGCTTTAGCAGCAGACAGCGTACTGTCGTTAATAGCCACGCTGTCCTTCTGCGTTTCCTGGGTAACTTGCGCAAGGGCATGACCGAAAACGAGTAACAAGGTCAGGAGGCATATTACTCTCCTTATTGAATATAAACGAATATAAGTATTATATCTTTTCATAGTAACAAGGTTATTCTATCTCTTAGTACCAAGATTATTCTATCAGTAGATGTCCAGAGTAGGCGTCCTCGTCTGCCATAACGTACAGGTAGCGAGGCTCTATCAATATTCGTATAGGGTTTATCTTTCCTATTCCGCCCTTGGCGAGCGACTCGAAATTGCTTTTATTAAGCATTATTGTCGACGTTACGTTTTCGCGTGTCGTTACCGTCGTTGTTCCGTCTTCCGCGGTAAATATCACATCGTACGTAACCGTTATGGTTGGCGTGAACTTGTCGTCAGGGATGGCGTAGAAATCTGCGCCCCACTGTTGGTAGACTACGTTGTCCTTATCGTATGTTAACGTCACATTGTCATCAGCGTCTTTCTTTATTTCTGTTTCCACATTCTTACGCTCAATGTTCGTCCACTGTATATTCTGTGCCGTCCACTCATCGTTGTTCAGTTTATATGTACGCGTAACGGTACCAGAAGTAGCAAGTTCTCCTGATACGGTGACATTCTTTAATACGAACTTACGTATTCCCCCCATCTTCTCACCGAGCGTAAAGAGGAGTCTATAGCCTGTCAGTGTTTGGTCAAAGCGTAGGTCTATCACTCTATCGAATATCAGTTGTCCTGTCTCAGCGTCAGTATCAAACCTGTGTGCTGGCAATGCGCATAGTATAGGGGCTTTTTTTACGTCAAGCAGTATGCCACCAGTAGTAGTGCCCTCGTCAGTCGCGCTACCATCGGTTGTGGTGAACGGTACAGAGAGCGTGTAGGTATTGTCTGTCTCGTTGTGTGTTACCGTAACATTCTCTGTCTGCGGCATATAGGCGAAGAAGTCGAAGGTCTTTTTGCCTTTATATGCGTCCCACCGCTTCTGTGGGTTGGTGGTCCATACTTCCGTTGCAGTGTTGTATGTAGCGACATCGTTATTGAACACCGTTTCTGTTAACGCGTTAGCATATCCCACTACTCCCATGGTGGCAGGATGCTTGCTTGCGTCGTATGCCTCATAGTCGTTAGTGCGTGTCTGTGTCTGTTGCGCTTTGACTGCAAAGGTGATGTATCCGTAGTCGTCAGAGTGCTGAACTGGGATATCGGAGGTGCAGCCCCCCACCCAACCTCCCCCACAGGGGAGGAGGAGTATGTTACGAAGGGTTATGATATATCGTTTGAGTATGGTGGATATTGATTTCATAATGTTGCCTCCCTCCCAACCTCCCCCAAAGGGAAGGATAGATATGGGAATGGTTCGTTCGTGTTTACTATTTTTATTACTTGTTAGATTTCTGTGCAGGCTAATCAGCCGTGCTATTAAGACCGAGGTTGGAAACCTCGGCTCCATAGTGA
>CAKQDQ010000059.1 GCA_934229335.1 uncultured Prevotella sp. | reverse complement strand
TATATATGCTGGGATGTAAACCTTAGTATACTCTGACAAATCAATGGCAGGGTTGCGTCGCTGTATCTTTGCAGCCTCAACCTCACAAAGTGGTAGGCGCATACCTAAATCAGCAAATCGGCGTCCCTCTGCAAAGAATACCTCTTGGCGCACAAGGTAAAGAAGTTCCAAGAAATCGTCATCTGAAGCGTCCTGCATATCATCGAGCGTAACAGACGTTCCACTTATGGCAGGGACTTTTATAGCATTGCTCTTACGGTTCAGTATCAACCCACTCTTTGCCTCTTCGCCAGCTGACGCTTTTACCTTCCAGTCTGATGTGTTTAGATTCACTACGCCATTTGCTGACGTTGCCTCACGCATTTCAAGGTCATCAGTAAACTCTGCTGTTCCACGACTGTTTATAAGCGTAAACAACTGTGGTAACATATTTAATTTGTAGTCAGCTAATTCCGCATCGTTACCCACACAACATTCAGCAAGAATCAGGTAATCTTCCTCCGCTTTGGCATACGCTATGCGCTGTGAGGCAGCGTTATCCTGATACTTTGGATCCAAGAAATCAAGGCGTGGCAGCGGCTCCCACCAGTTAGCACTAAACGTTCTGTCTTTTATTGTGCTGACAACTCCGTTCGTCTCGTCAAACTGCACAGTGGCACAAAAGCTATTATCATATTCAAGTGCCTTCGCTGCATTTTCTCTTGCCTTTTCCTTATTGCCGAGTCTATAATATGCTCTTGCCATCAAGGTATGACAAACAGGTCTGAATTCTGTATTTTTCACTTCTTCTTGTGCCTTCTCAAGCACCTCTATAGCTTTCTCCAGATGACGTTCCCAAGTCACGGGATCACCGTTCTCCGTCATTGGCAGTGCCGTAAAATTCTCTCCAGCAAAGATATATGATAATGCCAACGCTGTGTAGATATCCTTCAGCTGCTCGTCTGTCGGAGCATCATTACGCGCTATGGTATTAAGCGCATAGTCTGACATCTCACGCAACTTACCCACATAGCGTTGCAGGTTCTCTACGTCGCTGTCTGTATACTTTATATTGGGTTTGTCAAATTCTCGGTTTGAGCGTGAATATACGTTACGATAGTTGTCTGTAGCAACGTCAAGTAATTCTGCGTATGTACCTACAGCGAGTGCCATTTCCTTATTGATGCCATTTACCCATGAAGTCATTGGGGTTTCAGAAGCAAGGAAATCGTCTTCTGATGTCTCAGGAGATTTGGGGTCACAAGACGCCAAAGAAACGAGAGCGAGCATTGCTATTGCCGCACACTTTATATTATTATATTTCATGATGTTTTCTTTGTAAGCAGATTAGAAATTAACTTTCACCGAACCCATAAACTGACGTGGACGTGTGTAAGAACCATAGACAATGCCTCCGATGGAAGCACCACCGTATGCGGCAGCATCAGAGAGACAAGCCTCTGGGTCTACCTCCGCCTTCGTAGCAGACAGAAGATTATAACAAGTAAAGCCTACTGTAACGTCTTTTACCGCCTTGTTAATATTGAACTTGTATGACGCACCTATAGTACGCAGCTTCAGATAGTCAGCCTTCTCTATGAAACAGTTTGTAAAGTTTGTCCATACCTCCTTATGCTTCTTGCCTTCTGGTATCCAGCTTTCATTAACACAGTCGTCTGTTGCACCATAACGCCAACGGAAATGGCGATCAAGCTCATAGACATATCCGCCAATCTGATAGTCTGCGTTAGCAAAGAACGTGAAATCCTTATAGCTTACAGACAGTGACATTGAGCCGTACACATCTGGCAACGTAGAGCCGAGGTCTGCCAATGCCTCTGTATGACTGTAGGAACCGTCTTCATTAAACACCGCCTTGTTGCCACGCAGATAGCCTATTGGCTTTCCTTCTTCTACAACATTCTGTATCAACGCCTCATTAGCAAATGTGCCTATGCCAAAAGCTGTTTCTCCTCCTGTAGAGAGAACTTTATTTGACAATGTGTTAAGTGATGCTTGAAAGCGTGCATGCCACTTCTCTGTCTGTATAAAGTCCGAAGCTATTGTGAACTCAAAGCCACAGTTACGTATCTTTCCTATATTGGCAAGATATGTGGAAGACTGACCTGTTGACGGTGCTGTATGTACAGAGAACAGAGCGTCTCTCGTTACCGCATTGTAATAAGCTACGCCTAATTGCAGATATCCGTTAGCCCACTGACTATTGAAGCCAACTTCTACAGAGTGTTTCTTCTCTGGCTTTAGATTCGCATTACCATACTGACCATAACCTGCTGATACGCCATTAAGATACTGATTAAACTCTACCGTCTTCTGATACGCAAAGGCTGGAGGGTAATTTCCCGCTACACCATAGTTAGCATACAAACGGAATGAACCAAGCACACCGCTCTCTGTCAACGGCTCCATGAACTTCTCTGAAGTGAGCATATATGACAATCCTACCTTGGGATACCACTGCCAACCTACATTATCACCAAATCCTGTATTGTAGTCGCCACGCAGTCCAAGGTCGAGATAGTACTTATCATAAAATCCTATATTCTCCTGCACGTACGTACCGTAATTGTATAATGAAGAGCGGTTACTGTCTTCATAGGTACGGTTGGTATCATCAATGCTCGTTACGCCATCTTCTATCCCAACGGCCTGTTCTAAATGCTGACGGTCATGGTTGCTGAAATACTGGAATCCTACAGTAGACACCGCACTGAACCAGTCATTATAGTAGTAATTATACTGACCGTTGACCTCCATTGTCACACTTGTGAACTTGCGGTCATACGCTGTCATGTTACCTACCGCTGTAGGTCCGTTATACTGCACCGCCTTTATCAGTTCGTTGGTTATGATGTTTGTCATTCCCTCATAACGATAGTCTATACCAAATATACCCTTTACAGTAAGGTTTGTGATAGGCTGGTACTTCAGCTCATGCGACATCTGGAAGCGATTGATGTTTGATTTCTTGTTCTGCAAAGCCTCTGATGTACTGATAAAATTCTTAAAACTATCATACGCCTCACCTGCCATAGAGTCTATATCAGAGCTAAATGACTTTTTCTCACCATTAGCGTCAGTGTAGCTCATTGATGACGCTGCGCCACATTCTGTCAACCAGAGACCAGAGTAGTAACCCTCATTACCATTACGGCTACGCATATAGTCATTATGCACAAAGCCAAGTGAGTTGCTATAAACTACCTTGTCGCCAAAATTCAGATGAGAGCCGAAACGCACATCGTACTTATGATTCTTGTTATTATCTGCTATCACGGTACCGTTGTTCAAACTTGCTGACGCACCAAGAGCCCATCCGCCCATTGCGCCACCACCGTCAAGGCTTATGCGGTATTTCCTCATGACACCAGTTTGATTCAGCAACTCTTTGGTACGTGAATAGTGATAAAACTGCGCATTGGCTTCTTCCCAACCTATCTGCGCTTCTGCCATTGCATTAAAACTTCCTATTCCGCCTTTTTTCGTAAAGATCTGAATTACGCCATTCGCAGCGTCTGAACCATAAAGTGTCGTGGCTGCACCACCAGTAACATACTCTATCCTCTCAATATTCTCCATAGGAATATCAGACAATGAGCCTGATGCTGATGCGGCACGAATGCCCTGCTCATTAAGTTTCTGAGAGAGACTTGTCGCGGTGTTGTTGTTATCCATACGTACACCGTCAACATAAATAACTGGTGTAGAGTTAATCTGTACACTTGACAGACCACGGCTCCTTACAATAGAGGCTGCCCCGGGCTGACCGTTAGAGAGATTAATCTGCATATTAGGCACCGCCGTCTGTAACATACCATCAAGTCGATCGGTATTAAGCTTCTCGATGTCCTGCGCCTTAATAGTTGAGACATTACTTGAAAGCCTGCGTTTCTGGATAGTACCTCCTTGACCAGTGACAACCACTTCGTCAAGTTCACGGCTCCACCTTGCCGAATCAAGGAAAGCCTCTAACTGTGCCGTCTCGGCAGAATAATTGTTCAACACCCCTGCGACCTTTGTTGTGTTCTTTTCAGCCACAGCGTTGAGTGACACCGCTACGCATAGTGGTGTCAAGAAGAATGTCTTCTTCATCTACGTAAAAAAAAGTGAAATAACACGCGCTACGGATTTACGGTGCAGCGTCAGCAATTTCTTGTGAATAATGATAAATAAAAAAATGATTTATCAGTGTACCACTTGAAATTTCCAAACCAAGAAAATGTTGGTCTTTTGCATGTTGGAAGAGTGATTACACCTAGGCGGATATGCGTATATCTCGTCCGATGTTTTTAAAAGTATGCTCTTTTTACAATTGCAAAGTTAACACTTTTTTCTTTTTTTTGCAACATTTTCTTACAAAAAAAAGAAAAATCCTTTCATTTTCTATGTTTTTACAATAAAATACATTATCTTTGCATACCGTTATATCATCTACCTTATCGGTACATTCTCTCCTTATATATATGTAAGAGAGTATCACAAGGAGAAATATGACTTTAACGTCACATTATGATTCATACCTAATCACATTACCATAAGGGCGTTATCGCATCACGATTTGGGCGTTATTGCACTACAAAAGGGGCTTAATCGTAACCGCATACATAAATGCTACCAAAACGATGTGCGACTACCACACTATAAAACACAGAAAACTAAACAATTAACACAAAAGACATAATCAATGGAAAAGAAACTTCTTCTTGGTGATGAAGCTATTGCCCTTGGCGCTATACACGCTGGTCTAAGCGGTGTATATGCATATCCAGGCACTCCATCAACAGAGATTACCGAGTTTATTCAAAACAATGCACTGGCTAAAGAGCGTGGCATACACTCACGTTGGTGTACTAACGAAAAAACTGCCATGGAGGCTGCTCTCGGAATGTCATACGCAGGAAAGAGAGCCTTGGTTTGCATGAAGCACGTAGGTATGAACGTATGTGCTGACGCTTTCATCAACAGTGCCATCACTGGAGTACAAGGTGGTTTGGTGGTATTGGCTGCCGATGACCCATCTATGCACTCAAGCCAGAACGAACAAGATTCACGCTTCTACGGTAAGTTTGCGCTGGTGCCCATCTTTGAGCCTTCTAACCAACAGGAAGCCTATGATATGATGAGCGCCGCATTCGACTTCTCTGAGGCCATCAAGGAGCCTGTACTGCTGCGTGTCGTTACACGCTTGGCTCACTCACGTGCTGGTGTTGTCGTTAAGGAGCCAAGAGAACAAAACAACATTAACATTTCTACTGACGCATGGGTGCTCCTGCCTGGTATAGCGAGAAAGAAATATGATGCGCTCATTGCAAAACAGGATGCCATGCAGATGGCAAGCAACACGTCTGTGTTTAATAAGAGCGAATATACCGACTACGATAAGAAAGCTGAGAAGACTGGCATCATAGCTTGCGGTATTGGTTATAACTACGTAAAAGAGGCTTTGGCTCAGCTCCCAGCTGAGAAACAAGCTCTTTATAATATTGAAAAAGTGTCACAATACCCTCTACCAGAACAGAGAATACAGATGCTGGCACGTGAGAGCGGAAAACTGTTGGTTGTAGAAGACGGTCAGCCTGTAGTAGAGGAAGGCGTTAAAGCTATCCTTGGTACAGGATATATCGTTACAGGCAGACTGACTGGTGCGCTGCCAAGGACTGGCGAACTGAACCCTGACTGCGTTGCAGCTGCTCTCGGTGTTGAGGCTCCTACTATTCTCGATAACGCGAAGAACCTTGCTGCACGTCCACCACAGCTTTGTCAGGGGTGTGGACATCGTGATGTGTACACAGCACTGAATAAAGTGGCTGAGGAATATCCTGACCACAGAATATTCGGTGATATCGGTTGCTACACTCTTGGTGCACTGCCACCGTTCAAGGCTCTCTCAAGCTGCGTTGACATGGGTGCTTCTATAACTATGGCAAAGGGTGCTGCTGATGCAGGACTCTTCCCTGCAATCGCCGTCATCGGTGATTCTACATTTACCCACTCTGGCATGACTGGTCTGCTGGACGCGGTGAACGATAAGTCTAACATCACCGTCATAATTTCTGACAATCTTACCACTGGCATGACTGGTGGTCAGGACTCTGCTGGCACTAACAAGTTTGAGGCTATCTGTCTCGGTCTTGGCGTTGAACCTGAGCACGTTCGTGTTGTCGTTCCTCTTCCGAAAAACATGGAGGAGATTACACGTACCATAAAGGAAGAGATAGAATACAACGGCGTTTCTGTTATCATACCACGACGTGAATGTATACAGACAGCTGCTCGCCATGCAAGAGAAAGAGCGAAAGCCAAGAAAGCATAATTTACAATACGTAAGAAATGAAAAAAGACATCATACTATGCGGTGTGGGAGGTCAAGGCATTCTCTCCATCGCTACTATAATAGGTGAAGCCGCTACACACGCTGACATAAACCTGAAGCAAGCAGAGGTACACGGCATGAGCCAACGTGGAGGCGACGTACAGTCTAACCTCCGTCTGTCTACTGACACTATCTACAGCGACTTGATAAAGAAAGGTGGTGCCGACGTTATCATATCTATGGAACCTATGGAGGCTCTACGCTACCTACCATATCTTGCCAAGGATGGCGTTATAGTAACAAGCAATAAGCCGTTTGTTAACATCCCTAATTACCCTAAAGAAGAGGATTTGTTCAACGAGCTTAAGTCATTGCCTAACAACGTCATAATGCTCGACATTGAAGATGTTGCTAAAGAGGCTGGCTCTATAAGGTCAGCTAACGTTGTATTGCTCGGAATGGCAGCGAAGTATATAGAAATAATTTCATCAGAGGCACTACGTAATGCTGTTGCCACCATCTTCGCACGCAAAGGCGAAAAGGTTGTTGAGGCTAACCTCAAGGCCTTTGACCTCGGTGCGGCAGCTAAATAACAGAGAAAAATGTATAGAAGACAATTACCTGACTGGAGTTCTGAATATCTTGACCCAGAACTCGAAACAATGTCGAGAGAACAGATAGAAGCACTGCAAGTTGAACGCTTGAAAGCTACGGTTAAGCAGTGCATGAATAATCCTATCTATAAAGAACGCTTGGAAAAAGCTGGCGTGACACCTGAAAACATTAAGAGTGTTAAGGATATACGCCGTATACCTTTTACAACAAAACAGGACCTTCGCGACAACTATCCATTCGGATTGGCGTCTGTTCCCCTTACTGAGTGTGTACGTCTGCACTCTTCTTCAGGAACTACTGGCAACCCTACCGTAATACTTCACACCCAAAAAGACCTTGACGAATGGGCTAACCAGGTAGCACGCAACTTATGGATGGTAGGTCTGCGCCCTAACGACGTTTTCCAGAACTCATCTGGCTACGGTATGTTTACTGGAGGATTAGGATTCCAATACGGTGCAGAGAGACTCGGTATGCTTACTATTCCTGCCGCTGCGGGTAACTCACTGCGACAGATTAAGTTCATCAAGGACTTCGGCACTACTGCTATGCATGCTGTACCGTCATACGTAACACGCCTTCACGAAGTGATGACAGAACAAGGCATAGACCCACGCAAAGACACGAAACTGAAGGTGCTTGCCATTGGTGCCGAACCTCACTCTGAAGAACAACGCAAACGAATAGAGCAGATGATGGGCGTAAAAGCATACAACTCTTTCGGTATGTCTGAAATGTGCGGACCTGGGGTAGGTTTTGAATGTAAGGAACAAAATGGTCTGCATTTCTGGGAAGACTACTATATCGTAGAGATTGTTAACCCAGAAACACTCGAACCTGTACCTGACGGAGAAATTGGCGAGCTGGTACTGACGTCTATAAACCGTGAGGCGATGCCATTGCTTCGCTACCGTACGCGTGACCTTACAAGGGTATTGGGACGCACTTGTCCTTGCGGACGCAACCATGTGCGCCTTGACCGCATGAAGGGACGTTCTGACGACATGATGGTATTGCGCGGTGTTAACATCTTCCCTATTCAGATAGAGAAAATCTTGATGCAATTCAAAGAGCTTGCCAATAACTATCTCATCACTCTTACTACCGACGAGAATAATGACAACATGACAGTAGAGGTTGAACTCGAACAACTTTTCACTGATGATTATCAGCGTCTTACATCACTTCAGAAATCTATCACTCGAGCATTAAAGGACGAGATTTTGCTTACTCCTATAGTTAAGCTTGTACCTAAGGGTACTCTACCTGTAAGCGATGGCAAGGCTGTAAGAGTAATTGACAAGAGAACAGTTTATAAATAAAACCAACACAAGATAAGTATTCAGGGGTATACACGAACATATACACTCTGAGTACTTATTCTGTAGCGTTAATTTAATAACGAGAACCATGACTATCAAACAACTTTCAATATTCATAGAGAACCAAAGTGGTGCATTGCTTAAGGTTCTGAAGATGTTACGTGACAATGGTATCAGCATCATCGTTAGCACACTTGGTGATACTGACGGATTTGGCATATACCGTATAATATGCAATGACACAGAAAAAGCGTTCAAAATCCTGCGCGACAAGAATATTTCTGTAACTATCAGTAATGTCTACGGTATCAGATTAGCGGAGAATAAGCCTGGGGCGGCGGCTGATATGGTAGAAATGCTCAGCGAAGGTGGCGTTAGCATTAAGTATATGTACTCTTTCCTCTACGACCACAAAGGCATCATCGTTTTCAGACCAGACAACAATGATAAGGCGGAAGAGACTATAATGCTGAAGAAGCTTGATTACATCACAGAAGATGAGCTTTCTTACCAGGAATAATAGCGAAATTGACAATATAACCAAAACCAAATATGGCGAAGTAGATGTTCTAACATGAATGTCTACCCGCATAGTCACTATAGGGTGGTTCTATAAATTAGCTTTATTATATTTTGAGGCTATTTCTATAGCGAAGTGTAAGTGAGCATAGAAGTTATGCTATGCATAATGACTGAACCAACTTACTGTAGAAATTTATAAGACCACCCTATACAGACATCTATATACTCCTATAACGAAATGAATAAAACCTTAACAGTTATTGTCGCTGCAATGCTTGCGGCATCGTCTGTTCACGCAGAAAATAATGTAACAGAGTATGGCAACGGTAATACCGATATGGCTATCCTTGAAGAACACAACACTCTTATCAGTCCTCCTAAAGACGACAACGATAAAGACGTGAAGTATTGGGCAAATACTGTCGCCTCACGAATAAAGGTAATGGGATACGCACAAGCTGGATATACAGCCACTATACCAGAGCACGGTGAGAACACCAATACATTTGACATGAAGCGCGTAGTACTTATGGTTGGCGCAGAAATAACGCCACAATTCTATGCTTTCTTTATGCACGAATTCAAAAGCAAGGAGATGCAGGAGTACTATATGGAGTACAGACCCTGCAAGGCCTTTAACTTGCGATTCGGTCAGTCAAAGATTGAACTATCTATGGAGAATCCCATGTCACCAACTGTATTAGAGAGTGTAGGACCAATGTCACAAGGTGTTTTCTGGCTTTGTGGAAGCGATCCTCTTATGAACAACGCTTCAGGACGAGACTTGGGACTAATGGCTTACGGCGACGTTTTTAATAATAAGCTACGCTACGTTCTTGAGGTTGTTAACGGTGGACAGATAAATACCGCGGACAAAAACAACCAGAAGAATATTATAGCTAAATTAGAGTACAAACCAGCTCAAAACTTTCGTGTCTCTCTCTCTGGACAAAAAGGTTACGGATATGCTGTTAACTCCTCACTTTATAATAACACCGTACACATAAATGATACATACAAACAGAACAGGTATGCATTTGGTATGGAGTGGAAATCAAAGAAAACGGGGACAGATTACTACAGAAACAGATGCGCTACGATTCGCACGGAGATGTTAGGCGGTAAGGATGGTGAGTGCAACAGCTTCGGTGCATACGTTTCTTCTGCAATTCCGGTTTACAAAGGACTGGATATCGTTGCTATGGCTGACTACATGAACTACAATACTGACAACGGTTTAAAGAAGACTAACCTTATGGCGGGTGTTCAATATTGGATTTTCAAGAAATGTCGTCTACAGGCACAATATACTTACAGCATTAAGAGCAACAATATGAAGGCTATTCAAGGTGACAACACCAGCACTCTACAAGCTCAAGTACAGGTTTCTTTCTAACAAACACAACACATCTATCTTACTATGCTTATCAAAATTCTTCTCACAATAATATTTCTTACCATTACGGTGGGAGTGGGCATATACTCACGCCAACAGGCTAAGTCCGTGGACGGCTTCGTATTAGGTGGCAGATCGGTTGGACCATGGCTCACGGCTTTTGCGTACGGTACGTCATATTTCTCTGCCGTAGTATTTGTTGGCTACGCTGGACAGTTCGGTTGGAAATACGGTTTGTCGGCCTCATGGATTGGCATCGGCAACGCCATCATAGGTTCTCTATTAGCTTGGATTGTATTAGGACGCAGGACAAAACTTATGACCCAACACATACAGAGCCGAACCATGCCAGACTTTTTTGGCACAAGGTACTCTGACGAATGGCTGAGAGTAGTAGCGTCGGTTATCGCGTTCATATTCCTCATACCATACACCGCCGGTGTGTATATGGGTATATCCAAGCTCTTTGAGATGGGCTTCAACATACCATACGCCTACTGTGCGGTCATCATGGCAGTACTGACGGCTGTATACGTAATACTCGGAGGCTATAAAGCGACTGCTATCAATGATTTCATACAAGGCATTATCATGATTTTTGGTATCACAACAATAATCGCTGTAGTGCTAAACAACCAAGGGGGACTGGTAGAAGCTATACATAAAATGGCGGAAGCACAGCCTACTGCCCATGACCTTGAAGACAAATCAGGACTATTCGCCTCATTCAAAGCAGGTGACTTCGCTTCTTGGTTTGGTCCAGCGCCACTAAGTTTGCTCGGTGTTGTAATTCTGACATCACTCGGTACATGGGGACTTCCACAGATGGTAGGTAAGTTTTATTCTATTACTGACGAGTCTGCTATTAAAAGGGGTACTATCATATCTACTGTCTTCGCCCTTATCGTTTCTGGAGGTTGTTATTTCCTCGGTAGCTTCGGAAGACTGTTTCCGGAACCTGCGTATAGCTTAGAGAAACATAAATACGCATACGACAGTATCGTTCCTTCTATGCTTGAGACATTACCAGACATACTTATCGCACTGGTTGTATTACTTGTACTGTCTGCGTCTATGTCTACATTAGCCTCACTGGTACTTACATCCTCTTCCACTATGACACTGGACTTAATATACAGAGATAAGAAATCACTTGAAGGCGAGGTTGAGAGTGGAGAGATTGACGATGTTGTAGCGGAGAAAATTGAAAGAAGAAAGGTGGTGGTGATGCGTGTTCTCATTATCTTCTTTATAGTACTTTCCCTCATGATAGCTCTCAATCCACCACAGTTCATCGCACAGTTGATGGGCATTTCGTGGGGAGCTCTTGCTGGTGCATTCCTCGCTCCATTTATGCTTGGTTTGTATTGGAAAGGCACCACACGAGCATCTGTATGGGCTTGCTTCGTATGGGGCGTAGGAATTACCGTCGTAAATATGCTTTCTGGTAACGCTATTCTAAATCCTATTGACTGCGGAGCGGTTGCAATGATGGGTGGATTTGTCATTGTCTTTGTCGTTAGCCTACTTACTCCAAAGATGAACAAGGAGACGGTTGAAAACATATTTAGATGTTATAAGTAAAGTATGGCGACATTAATGGATATCCTTACCAAAGGAGACAGATTTGCAGCTTCATGCGATATTAAACTGGTAGAAATTCGCGAAGGTTATGCACGTGCCGAGGTTGAAGTGACTCAACGTCACCTCAACGCGGCAGGTGTATGTCAAGGGGGCGTATATTTTACTCTCGCAGACCTCGCGTTTGCGGCGGTAGTAAACTCGCACGGTCCTGTAACACTGGGCATACAGAATAATATCACATTCATTAAATCAGCCAAAGAAGGTGACAAGATTATCGCGGAAGCTACTGAGGTAGTCAATCACCACAAGCTTCCTTTCTGCGAAATCAGAATAACAAATCAAAAGGAAGAATTGCTATGCGTAGTAACAGGTTCTGCATACAGAAAAAAAGAGAGATTTCTATATGATGGTCTAATGAATAATAGCAATTAACAATACATCTAAATATTACAATTTATAATCTTTTACATATAACCCTAATCAAAAATCACTATGATACTAAACCGAGCAATGGAATGTATGGATCGTGAATCCATGCGCAAACTACAATCTGAACGCCTGATAAAAACAGTAAAAACTTGTTACGAGAAAGTACCTTTCTATCGTAAAAAGATGGACAAAATGGGCATCAAGCCCGAAGACATCAAGTCTATTGACGATATTCACCGCCTTCCTTTCACTACGAAGCATGACCTTCGCGATGAATATCCGTTTGGCTTACAGGCTGTGCCACAAAGCGAGATTGTCAGAATACACGCCTCTTCAGGCACTACAGGCAAGCCTGTAGTCGGAACATACACAAAAAACGACCTCCATATGTGGGCTGAAGGCGCCGCGCGCGTATTCTCGGCAGGAGGAGTAACGAAAGGAGACATTGTGCAAGTAAGCTACGGCTACGGTCTGTTCACTGGTGGACTGGGCGCGCATGACGCTGCGGGGCTATTAGGAGCAGTTCAGCTGCCTACGTCAGCAGGCAACTCTGAGAAGCAGATAATGCTGATGAAAGACTTTGGAACAACAGTCTTGGCATGCACACCATCATACGCTTTACATCTCGCTGAAGTGATAGAGAAAAGCGATACTGTAAAGAAAGAAGACCTTAAACTACGCGTTGGCTTCTTCGGAGCCGAGCCATGGACGGAAGGTATGCGCAAGGAACTGGAGGAAAAGCTCGGTATTAAAGCGTTAGACATTTATGGTCTTACAGAGATGTGCGGTCCTGGTGTCGGTGGTGAGTGTGAACATCAAAACGGCACTCACCTATGGGAAGACATGTTCTATCCTGAGATTATCAACCCTGACACATTGGAACCATGCGAGCCGGGTGAGTTCGGAGAATTAGTATTTACCTCTCTTTGTAAAGAGGCTATGCCTATACTACGCTACCGCACGCGAGACTTGACCCGTCTGATATACGACAAATGCGAATGTGGACGTACAGCAGTAAGAATGGACAGAATACTTGGTCGCTCTGACGATATGATGATTATACGTGGTGTCAACGTATTCCCTAGTCAGATAGAGGCGTGTCTTACAGAGTTCCCGGCTTTCACACCACAGTATTTTATTACTGTTGACAGAAAAAACAATGAGGACACCTTCGACCTTGACGTGGAGCTACGTACGGAATACTTCTCTCCTAACCCAGCCAAACAGATGCCTCACATCAAGCCTTTATATGACCGCATAGTTTCTATGGTGGGCATTAAGCCTAACATTCACATCAAAGAGCCTGGCTCTATCACACGTTCTATCGGTAAAGCTAAGCACGTAAACGATAAAAGAAACTTCAAATAACATTCTTAACACTATTCCTTCGTCTTCTTACTATTTTGTTAGAAGACGAAGGAATATAATATTTATTATCTTTATATATATGCCATTAAATCACGACATCGTTACTAAAGCAATAGAGGCCATGAAGCTTGGAGATTTCTCACAAGCCACTATACGCGACATACAGAGCCTCTCTAAAACATTGGAAGAAAAAACTGGCGAACCCATCATTCACCTTGAAATGGGGGTGCCAGGACTGCAACCATCACAGATAGCACTGAAAGCCGAACAAGAAGCGTTAGCTAATGGCTGTGCTACGGTGTATCCACCCAACGGTGGTATTCCACGTATCAAAAATGCTGCATCACAGTTCGTTAAAGCATTCATAGGGGTTGACATAGACCCACTATGCTGCATACCGACAACAGGTTCTATGCAAGGAACGTTCGCTACATTCACGGCATGGAAGCACGCCTTCTCAAACATAAGGGATGAGAAGAGCGAGCCAACCGTATTGTTTATCTACCCCGGATTTCCTGTTCAGCAGACTCAATGCGAAGTAGTGGGACTGAAATATATGGGTATAGACATTCATGACT
>CAKQDQ010000058.1 GCA_934229335.1 uncultured Prevotella sp. | reverse complement strand
TCATACGCCCTATTCTAAGTATCTCTGCACACCTCTCTTCCCTCTCCCATTGGGGTGGAAAGATTACCCCAAAAAGGTAAAGAGAAATCAACATCGAGATGATGAGGACGCGATATGATAGTTATCACGACGCGATTTGATAGTTATCGCTATGCAATGTGATAGTTATCGCTATACGATTTGATAGTTATTGCAATGTGATTTGATACATCCCAAAACGCAAACACGCCCAAACCGCAATGCGATTTGGGCGTGCTCATTATTTTGCCACCTTTCCTTTTCCATTATATATGTATATGCCATGTTGCTGCGTTGAACGCAAACGTTGCCCCGACAGGTTGTATATCTCCTCAGAGGTGGGGCGTGCGCGATACAGCGGCACTTGCACTCCCGTTGGGTTTTTCAGTACCAGAGTCACGCCTCGTGTACCCGAAGCCAGTCCCTGAGCGATGATGTCTTTCACCATGCTCTGCGGCAGCCAAGCACGATACGGGGCAAGTGTCGCGCCCTTGTACCTATAGAAGCCTAAGCCCCACTGCTTGTTCGACAACACATAGCAAGATATATTGTCAGAAGATATTGTCTCGCTTGTAGGATTACCGTCAAGTATTGTCGTAGTTTCAGATTCGCGTGATGTCGCACTGAAATAATATGTACCAACAGGTCCATAGACCACGTAACCTCTTTCGGCGTTCAGTACCTTCACAGGAACGAGCGTAGCCTGGTATGTCGTTATCTGTTGCTGCCCCTCTTGGTCTCCGTTCACCGCATATACCTGCAAATCCTCTGGTGTCTTAGCGTTAAATGGCAGGCAGATGGTGCTCCAGCCGTAGCCAGCCTTGTCGCCAACCTCCTTAATTGTAAGGGCGTATGGGTCTGTTATGGTATACCTTACAACTTTGGTAGGTGCACCGAGTCCGCCACGCTGATTGGCAGCACGTACGTAGTAATAGCCAGTACCGTATGTCAGGAGGTTTACGCTTGAGTTGATGGTATTGGTAACATACTTCCAGTTGCCACTGTCGTCACGTTTGAAAACGAAGTAACATAGTGCCTCTTCGAGAGTTTTCCATACGAGGTTATCGTCGTCCAACTCTATATCGTCATCCCACTCTATACTTGGCAATTTGCCTGAAAGTGATTCTTCGTCAATGTCTGCCTCGCGATCTGTTATATCTCCGTCCGTGTTAGACTTTGCGTCTATCTGCTGACATAGTTTGTTTGGCTCAAATCCGTCAGGTCCACCCATAACGTTACGGATAGTATATTTTGCCGCTTCATCAACATTCATCACGCAGTCGTCAGATCCTGCCGCAGGTGCACAGGCTGTTAATGAACGTGTCTGTAGCGGAACAGGGTTACCCGATTTGTCTCTTGTACCATATTCATGGAAGCGCAGTTTTATGTTGCTACCCATCTTGCCCCATCCGATAAGGCGTGGGTAGGTATAGAGAATGCTGTTGATCATTGTGCATCCCGGTGCTCTTGTATCTGTTTCTGAAGCCCACGGACGAGCATATGTCCAGTCATAGCCCTTCAACTGCGTTGGGTTCTCTACTTCTGGCTTGAAGACACAGTTGTTGAACACATATCCATACGCCTGTCTCGTCTCTGTTGACGGTGCGGCGATGTTATTGCCACTACGGTCACGCACAAGGATGTCGCAACTCTCAAGCCATATATCACCATTGCCACAAAGGAAGTCTACCACACCACCTATGGCGCAGTCTTCAAAGTAGCCGCGGAAGTCGTCGTTGGCATTGTTTGAATAATACGTATCTTGCCAACTCATCAGAGACACATTCTTCAGCACACTTCTATTGCCACGGTCACAGAACGCCGCAGCACGACCAGCACCTCCCGAACTCTGACCAGACAAAGACCCCCAATAGTCAAAAGTATTCTCAAGGCTGAGGTCTTGAGCATAGAAGTCGAGGGCTTCCTTGTCTATATGAATGGTTGCCGTATAACTGATACCCTCAACGATTGGCTTGTTCCATATTTTTACGCCCTCACGGCTTTGTCCTATTAGAGATACATTAGGTTTCTTTATATAGGTTCTACCATTAGTCTGTCCTACCATTTCTTTAGGGTAACGTTCTTGTCCTTTCTCATCACGAGGCCAGTGTCCACCTTCCATTTTATAATCGCCACTGGTAAGCGGTTCGTTACCCTCCAACTTGTGCTCTCCGTTAGGCACGAAGATAAAGTATCGGTGCCCATCAGTCTTGGTATTGTTATATGCCTTACCAGTAGCGTTGCCGTTGGCTGCATTTATTGCCTCGTTAATATCACCGTCTTCGCCTACTATGAAGTCGAACGTATGGTGATGATATACGTCTGCCTGCTGTTGTATATGCAGAATTACCTTCAGTGGCTGGTCATATGACTTATCATAAATATCTGTGAAGGTACCTTCAGGAAAATCATACTCTACAGTCGTGCCAATCATCTGTTCCCAGTATTTGAAAGAAAGGTCCTTGCCTGTAGCGGCAGTTTCCAGTCCAGCGATTGTTGCATCCTTCATAGTGCGATTAAAAGAAACCTTTATAATGCCACTTCGCGGTACCTCGTAGAATTCTATAACGCCATCAGTGCCCGTAGAGGTTTCCTTATTTACAGTAACACCTGCGAACACAGGGCTTTCTGTTGGTGTATCAAATATGAAGTGTACAGGGTATGTCTCTACAATAGTTCCTGTGGCAGTACGTACCGTCACAACAGCGTCAGGAAGGCTTATGGTTGCTTGCGTTGCAGTTACATTACCACCTTCTGTCGCGGTACCTGTTATTGCTGGTATACTCTCATTGTTAGTCCACGGTGCGACAGTGAATGTGATACATTTATTCTCACCTTCCATTTGCTCTTTAATCTGTGCGGCGCTGTATGTTACGCCATCACAGGTCAGCGTCTCTATCTTAGATTTTTCTACCGTTTGCGGTTTGTATGTCACGCTGAAGGATTTGCTGTATATGGTTGTAACAAATTCCGCCTCCAACGTAGCGGAATTAGCAACACACTCATACTTACATGTAGAATTAGCAAGAGTTACGTTTGTTCCCTCAATATTTAATGTTCCATCACTTTGAGCAGCCATGAGCGAGGCTACACAGCCTTTTGTGGCAGGGAAGACGATTACAGAATATGGGTTTATCTGTATTCGTTCAGGACGATCTATACTGGTATTGTTGAATTTACCTTTCACTTCTTTACCATCTTCTGTACGTGTCGTAGCGTCAAGGTCAATCTTCAGGTCCATTATCTTGCCGTCATCTTCTATTTGCGTGACAAGAATACCTTTTGTACCCTCATAATTTATGCTTGGTGCTCCATCCTTCTTCGCAAAATTCCATGTGGCTGTAACATCTTTTGTTATATCGAGAATATTAAAGTCATTGACTTTGAAAACTGGGAACATTCGCATATCCTTACCAGGGGCTTTATATTCCACGTCTCTGTAATACTCCTTGCCATCACCGTCCTCCCAGTGATCAAGTGTGTTGCCCTCGTAATACAGCGTGGTATTCTTAGGTATAACAAAGATGTCACCTTCTTCTTTTAGCATAGATTCTGGAGCAACACCAGAGGCATACTGACCTGCGTTGTAGGTGATGTAATATGTTTTCTTCTCCTTGAAACTCACCATAAGTCTGCGGTGGGAGGTAATATGGAACGACAGTTCGTAGATTGTGCGCAGACTGTCGCCAACCATTTCTGCCTCCGTCTGTTTCAGCATGAAGACGCTATTGGTAGCGTCGCCCCAACTTACCTCACCGTCTGCAGTAGTATTTTGAGCGATATTCTTGTGTATGGTGACACCATCCTTGTCTACCATGTCCACGGTGGCGGTGCCATTGTCGTTATAGTTCATCTGTAGAATGGGGAGCGGATTACCATCGCTTCCTGTTTTGTCAAGGTCAACGAGCTTGTCAAACTGATAGCCGAACTTACGACGGAACTTCATTACCACACGGTCTCCCTGATGGAAGGCATAACCTCCATCTTCCAACTTCGTTGCAGAATATTCAGTAGAGGCTGATGATTCTATGGAGGTTATCTTACCTCTATTCTCTACCTCAACGCTTGTATGCAGGTTCACCATATTGGCGGCAAGCGACGCTATCTCAAACCACTGATAGTATGAATAGTCGTCTCCTATCTCTATGCACGCTCTTTCTGCAGGGTTGTTTGTGGTATATGAGTAAACATACAGTTTGTCTGTGCCTTGCTTCGTGCGTTCTTCTGCTGTGCGTTCTTCGTCAAGCGTTGGCACCGCTCCGTCTATCTTTGTCGTCTTAATTTTTGAGTATGTAAGTATAGACACCTTTGTTCCTACGCATGACGGGAACCAGAACTTAGTGCCTGGACCAAAGGCTGCCCAGTTATCCAATTCGCTGTTGCGTATGTACCCCTTGTCGCCAGTGTCGCACCATAAGGCTACGTCACGAGTGTGAGGACATTCTTTGGCGTTCTCCAGCACGTTAACCCATACCTTGGAGGTCCAGAATACTTTTTGTTTATGGTCTATGTCAACAGACTGAGCGCAGACATTGCGTCTCTCTTTTGTTGTAGGGTCATAGTATTCCTTTACTTTACGACCAAAGTCATAACGTATCACTGGGTCGTTAAGGCGATGCTGCTGACTTGCTGGGTTCATCTCAAAAACAGGGATAAGTGTCAGTGTCTCTCCTTCGTATCTGAAAGAGTATTGCTCGCCTGGTTCATAATGGTTTTGGTCAACTTTGCCGATGTCGCCTTTCTCTATCCAATAACGCAATGTTGAATAGTTGTTCGTGCTTGTTTCATCATCATCAAGGTCTCTGAAGATGGTGTAGTTGGTAGGTATGGTGAAACTTCTTACGTTGCGTAGTGACGTAGGATTGACACTGGTTGACCCGTTATATTTATCTGTCGCGTAGTGTACTGAAGCTTTGATATCGCCATTCACTCTGACAGCAGCCCCTATGTCAAACACTACCGTGCCACTCGCTCCGAGTGTGAAATGAGCGGTAATAGTTCTATTAGCCGTGCCGACTTTAAAGGTGTATGTGTTTGCTTTTGATACGGGATCTTCTTGTCCATCTTCTGTCCACTGGCTTACTATGTAGTCAGTAGCAGCCTCAGCAGAAGCCTCAACGGTAGTGCCTTCTGTGTACCAACTCTCTACCCATGTTTGCTCTACGCCATCTACCGTTTTTGTTACCTCATTATAGAAGTTCTCATGTCGTGGAGACAGTGACACGCTTCCGAGAGGTGTCTTACTCTCTGTGTCAGAACCTGCTATTTTATTATCTACTTTTGCGACGACCTTGTACAGAGTCTTACGTGTATAAGATACCTTGATGTCGTTAGAACCTGCTTGTACGGTGTAGTCTACGGAATGACTTTCCGCATCCAGTGTCTGTTCTGCACCGTTAACAGTAACGACCTCATCATATTCATCAACATATCGTGCGATGATAGTGACTACCTCTCCCTCGCCATAACGTGTACCTGTGTTCTGAACAGGATGCTTGCGTATCATCTCAACGCTGCCTGCACCGTCAACAGTCTCGTTTGGGAAATTGACTTTATCTGGTTCATTGGTTATTTCCCTTGTCACAGTAATTGTAGGGAGGGCAGGATAAGTAACGGTAATGTCTTTGAAGAAACCCCATGTCATAGTAGTACCAGCCTTTGCCACAAGTATATCGAGAGACGTGTGATTGCCCTTATAAACGAAAGAGATGGTCTTGCCATTGTTTGTTATAAGGCTATCTTTGTCTTTATAGTCACCATCATTATCTTGCAGCACTACCCATGAATCAAAATCCGCTTTGTTACCAAAGTGTGTTGTGGTATTGGAGCTTGCATCGTCTACTTTGTCGGAAGCGTTTATCTCTATCCTCATTCCGTAGACAGCGGGGATGGTCAGTACCGTATTGTCGTTTATCTGTGCGCCTTCACCACTTAAATTGTTTATGCGTTTGTCGGCATTTGTGATCTTAGCAATATTTCTTGAAACATCTATTCGCAATGGAACGTCTATATTTTGTTCCTCTATTGTGGCATTTTGAGTGTAGATTAAGAGTGTTTTGCTGTTTGACGCTTCCATTTCTGGAGCCTTCGTATGATCAAAAGCCCATACTACCTTTGTCGGAGTGTTGGCATCGGTCAACGTCACGGTGTTCTTTACCATTTTGGGAGTTAACGTCACATCTTTTTCAAAGGTGTATACCTCGCCTGCCTTATAGACGTTGGTACCATCTGTCCAACCTGCAAAGGTATAGCCTTCACAATAGAAAGTCCAGCCTTTTGGCATCGTGGCATTTCCATATCTATCACATTTAATACTTTTAGTTTTGGTAAATTCTCCCTGTATTTTGTCTGCCCATTCCTCTGGTAAATCGAAAGAGACAGTGTATATTTCCGGTACCCACTCCTCAGCAAAGAAATATGGACAATAGTCACCTAACGTAAATACCAATGTGGCGACTTTATCATCTTTATAAATATACTCTGCATATTTCGAATACGTCCCCACTCCACTTTCATCACAACCTATATCCTTAGTATTTATGGTTATAGGAGTACCTCCGTTAATAGAGACGGTAGGGTTGTTGGTGTTGAGAGCACAACCACCAACAGTAAATTTCATTGCGCCATCAACCTTTACTGTAATCTGTGCATTAGAGTAACCATGAGTACTGTCGTAAAATGTTCCTTTATCCAAAGTTACTCCTGATGGTAATTGTCCACTTGCAGGCATAAGAATTTTAGGTCCTTCTTCACGAAAATCTATCTTCAATGGAAAGCGTGCTGTGGTTACCACCCCCTCGATAGTAACCCTACCGAAGGCACCTTCCTTAGTACTACCAACGCCAACGGCTGATGTCAGGTAGAAGCCTTCGGTGCCAGAGAGTTTCGCTTGCTGCTCTGCAGTGAGAGTAATCTCATATTTTGCGATGGCAGTCTTGTCGTAGTCCTTGCCTGATGAAGACTTACCCTGACGCCATGCGGTGTATGTACCGAGCGCAACAGTCTCACCATTCTCCTTATGGGCGGTGATAACGATACCGTTACCAGCGTCAGTTCCACAACGGTTTACGTAACCTGATACCTTTGTTGGGGTGAATGTGAGTCCTGTAGCAGGGCGAACAAACCAGTTAAGTTCTTTTGTTGTACCAGCAGGTCTGAATTTTATACCTGTGATTCCTGTGTTGCTACCGTCAGGATTTGTTATAGATGTTATACCATTTAGTGTGCAATCGCCACTGTCAAAGGCTACAGTGCTGAACGCGTCTGTTGGTGTAGCGACATTAGCGCCAGTGTTAGCCATGTCACTCATCGCGAACACAACGCTTGTTGGTTCGTTGGTATATGTCTTGCCGCCTTCGTTCTCTACTACAGGAAGCACGGTCTGAACGTAACGATAGTATGAGCCATCACCGATAACGATGTCGATAGCGTCTGCCTTGTTAGCTACATTATATGTTATAACGTTGCCGTTAGCGGTGTAATCGGTCTGTCCGTCGATGGTAGTTGTGGTAGGAGCAGAGTACGCCTCAATGCTAACAACTGCACCCTTAGCCGATGGAATAGTCAATTTTGTACCATTGTTCATCTGGCACCAGTCTGTCCAGTTGGCGTTAGCAATCTTTCCAGACGTAGCGTCATAGTCCAGTTTTACGTCGATAAGTTCTCCGTCAACAGTAGCCTGTGTTACCCATACGCCAACGCCATTGTTGCTTCCTTGTGCCGCGATGAATGGTGCGCCATTCTTTCTCTGGAAATCCCACTTCAGTGTTATAGCCTCCTTGCGGTCTGCAAGGGTCTTGGTATTCTGAGTGAAGACAGGTGTCAGCGTAACGTCAGCGGCAGGAGTGTATGCCTCGCCTAACTTTACAGTAGCGTTACCATCGTTCCATCCTGTCAGAGTGTAACCTTCTTTATATAAGGTGAAGTTTCCTGGCACGTTGTATGTGTCGCCCTCTGTCCATGTGGTTGTGGCAGGAACAACGCCCTCTGCAGTCTCTGCACCAAGAGAGTATGCGATGTTATACTTTGCTACTACCTTCTCCGACTTCTCTACTGCTACGTAAGGGCAATATCCCATGCCGCTTATTGTCAATGTAGTAGCATCGCCAGTGTAATAGACTTCTGTCACGTTGGAACGGTCATTTTTCCAACAAGCCTTACCAGGAGTTTTCGTTACAACGACCTCTCCCGCAGCGTTCTTTACGGTGATGTCACTTCCTGAGTAGGTACACTGTCCTACTGTGATTTTCACATTGCCCTCTACAGGAACGGTAACGTTAAGTCCCGTCATACCGTGGTCACTGTGATACTTGCCGCTGATGGTTGCAACGGCACTGGCATCGTCGGCAGCTACGCGCGTAACATTGCCGGCATCATCCACCGCGATACCGAAGTTCACGGCAGTACCTTGGGTTTGTTCTTCAGCCGTCAACAGTGTTCCGGTCTGATTATTCAGCACGGCACTGAAGTTTTTGAAGCCAGCCCACGACACGGTTGTACTCAACAAGAGCAACAACAGCGTCAAGTAAGTTCTAAAAGTTTGCCTCATTTTAGGTTTTTTGTAGTTAGTTGAACAATAGATAGATGTGTAATTTTCTGATGACACATCGCCTACAAAATTACATATTTTTATATAAAAAAACTAATAATTGTTCAAAAATATTTCATTTATGCACTATTTTTTACCACTTTGCACTTTTTTTACCCATTACTGTAGTTGAAACGTTGATTCCCTTTATATATAAAATTATACTCATTCCACATAAAAAGCACTCTCCGCACCCCCAAACGGGGATGCGGAGAGATTCTATATTGCCTATCCGATGTGTTAAGTTTAGGTCTTGTATTAAGTGGTGTTTCAGGTAAGATTATCCAATGTGTAAATATAGTATTATGAGAAAGGATTAAGATTGGGTTTTCCACCGGATTACATTTGCAAAGTTATAAAAAAAAGTTGACATAAGTTTGACTTATATCAACTTTTTTCTTACTGTTTACTTTCTTTAACAATTATATATCATTTGTTTTTTTTGCCTTTATATGGAAGAGCGAATAGACGTCCAAACATCATTATCAACTCGATAAAATGGATATTATTTGCGTCCAAAGTCGGCAGGTATCTCTCCCCAGTTCTTGGTGTCCCACTTAATGATGGGCACACGGAACTGGTGTGTTCTCAACCAATTCTCGGCCCTCGTTATCAACTCATGCACCTTCTGCGTATCGGCATCGACGACCAGTTTTGTCTTACACTGCATCTTCTTTACCCACAGTTGTGCATTCACCGAGTCACTATATATAGTATATCCCTTCATGCCGCGTTGCTCCATGAGCGCAAGGGCGTGAACGATGGCAAGGAACTCACCAATATTGTTCGTGCCTTTGATAGGACCAAAGTGGAACACCTGCTGCCCTGTGGTGAGGTCGACGCCCCGATATTCCATCGGGCCTGGATTACCTGAGCAAGCCGCGTCTACCGCCCATGCCAGTGAATTGCCTTGTGTTACCATTATTATATATAAGGTATAGGCTTACATTCTCTCTGGCACCTCAATGCCGAGGAGTGCCATACCGTTCTTAATGGTCTTGGCAACATTAGCCGCCAGGGTAAGTCGCAACTGCTTCTGCTCCATGGTGTCGGCACCAAGCACAGAGTAGTCGTGATAGAACTGGTTGAAGGTCTTTGTGAGTTCAAAGCAGTAGTTGGCGATGCCTGATGGACTGTAGTCCTTGCCTGCCTGTGCGACAACTGCTCCATACTCGTTAATCTTCTGTACAAGTTCAATCTCCTTAGCGTTCATCTCAACGTTGGCAGGTAGTGTTGGCAGTATGCCTTCAGCCTCCGCCTTGCGCAGTATGCTACGAATACGAGCGTAGGTATACTGTATGAACGGACCGGTGTTACCGTTGAAATCGATAGATTCCGCTGGATTGAAGAGCATATTCTTACGAGCGTCGACCTTGAGGATAAAGTATTTCAAGGCTCCCATGCCCACGATGCGTGCTATCTCCTGCTTCTCTTCTTCGGTCATGTCGCTGTTTTTGCCCAATTCATCGCTTGTCTTACGAGCGTCAGCAATCATAGAAGCAATCAAATCGTCAGCGTCAACGACGGTTCCCTCACGTGACTTCATCTTACCGTTAGGCAGTTCTACCATACCGTAAGAGAAGTGTACGAGGCTCTTTCCCCACTTAAAGCCGAGTTTATCGAGCAGGATTGACAGTACTTGGAAGTGGTAGTTCTGCTCATTGCCCACTACATATATCATCTGGTCGATAGGATAGTCTTGGAAACGCAGCTTCGCGGTACCTATGTCCTGTGTCATGTAGACCGATGTACCGTCAGAGCGCAACAGCAACTTCTCGTCGAGTCCCTCCTTGGTAAGGTCTGCCCATACGGAGTTGTCTGGGCGACGATAGAAGAATCCCTTTGCAAGACCTTCTTCTACCTTTTCTTTTCCCTCGAGGTATGTGTTTGACTCATAGTATATTTTGTCGAAACTAACACCGAGAGCCTTGTATGTCTCGTCGAAGCCCGCATACACCCACTGGTTCATCTTAGCCCACAGTGCACGTACCTCAGGGTCGTTGTTCTCCCATTTCACGAGCATCTCGTGTGCTTCCTTAATGAGTGGAGCCTCCTGTTTTGCCTTCTCCTTAGCAGCATCTTCCGCCATTCCCTCGGCGATATACTGCTTAGTGAGTTCCTCGCACTCTGCCTTGTAGTGCTTATCGAAGGCTACATAGTAGTCGCCGATGAGGTGATCGCCCTTCTTGCCAGATGTCTCTGGTGTCTCACCGTTGCCGTACTTCAGCCATGCGAGCATTGACTTACAGATGTGTATACCACGGTCATTGACGATGTTTGTCTTCACCACCTTGTTGCCATTGGCTTGCATAATCTGCGCAAGCGACCAACCAAGGAGGTTGTTACGCACGTGTCCGAGGTGAAGCGGCTTGTTGGTGTTAGGTGAAGAGTACTCTATCATTACGAGTGGTGACTCTTCCGTTGCCTGCTTCTCGCCAAAGTGTGGGTCGGCATCAATCTTCTTTAGTAGGTCGAGCCAGGTGTTAGTGGCGATAGAGAGGTTCAGGAAGCCCTTTACCACATTGTATGCGCTCACGGCATCGCAGTTTTTCACGAGCCATTCGCCTATCTCTGTAGCTGTCTCTTCAGGCTTTTTGTGTGACATTTTGAGGAAGGGGAAGACCACAAGTGTGAGGTTTCCTTCAAACTCGCTGCGTGTTTTCTGCAGCGTAGCCATCTTCTCCGTGATGTCCTGTCCGTAGAGTTCCTTTATCGCGGTGATGACCGCTGCGGTTATTGTTTTTTCCATTGAAGTTGGTTGTTTGGTTGTTTTGTGGGTTAGTTACTACTATCCTACCTGGCAACCAGGTTTTACGTCTTTTGAAGTTGTTGTTACAGAGAGGCTTCCGTCGAAGTTAACGGCAGACAGTATCATGCCTTGCGACTCCTCGCCCATCATCTTACGTGGTGCGAAGTTTGCCACGAAGAGCACCTGCTTGCCTACCAACTCTTGTGGGTCTTGGTAATATGCAGCAATGCCTGAGAGGATAGTGCGTCCCTCTGGGGTGCCATCATCGATGTGGAACTTGAGGAGTTTCTTTGACTTCTTTACCTTCTCGCATGATGTTACGAGACCTACGCGTATGTCAAGTTTCTCGAATGTCTCGAAGTCTACGTTCTCCTTCACTGGCTCTGGTTCGAATGATGCAGCCTCGTTAGCCTTCTTGGTGTCCTCCAACTTCTGTAGTTGTGCCTCTATCACGCTGTCTTCTATCTTCTCGAACAGCAGTTCTGGCTCTGCCAGTTGATGTCCAGCCTCAAGAATGTCGGTGCTACCGAGTTGCTCCCACTCAAAGCTGTCGATGTTGAGCATACCGCGCAATTTCTTGCTTGAGAACGGAAGGAATGGCTCAAAGGCGATGGCGAGGTTGGCAGTAAGTTGCAGACATACGTGGAGTATGGTCTTCACACGCTCTGGGTCAGTCTTCCACACCTTCCAAGGCTCACACTCTGTGATGTAACGGTTGCCGATGCGGGCGAGGTTCATAGCCTCCTTCTGTGCCTCACGGAACTTAAACTGCTCAAGGAGTGTCTCTACATTACTCTTCACATCCTTAAACTCTTCTATGGCCTGTGTGTCAACGTCGAGCAGTTCGCCACACTCTGGCACCTTGCCCTCAAAGTATTTCTTGGTCAACTGCAGGGCGCGGTTAACGAAGTTGCCATATATTGCTACGAGTTCAGAGTTGTTACGCTCTTGAAAGTCCTTCCATGTGAAGTTGTTATCCTTTGTCTCTGGTGCGTTGGCAGTGAGCACATAGCGCAGCACGTCCTGCTTGCCTGGCATATCAACGAGATATTCGTGGAGCCATACCGCCCAGTTACGTGATGTAGAAATCTTGTCGTTCTCAAGGTTGAGGAACTCGTTTGCCGGTACGTTGTCTGGCATGATGTAGCCACCGTGTGCCTTCATCATTACAGGGAAGATAAGGCAGTGGAACACGATGTTGTCCTTACCGATGAAGTGGATAAGGCGTGTCTCTGGGTCTTGCCACCACTTCTGCCATGTGCCCCACTTCTCTGGGTCTTTCTCACACAGTTCCTTGGTATTAGAGATATAACCGATAGGCGCGTCGAACCAAACGTAGAGCACCTTTCCCTCAGCTCCCTCTACAGGAACAGGGATACCCCAGTCGAGGTCACGTGTCATGGCACGTGGCTGAAGGTCCATATCGAGCCATGACTTACACTGTCCGTAAACGTTAGAACGCCACTCTTTGTGTCCTTCAAGAATCCACTTCTTCAACCAATCTTGATACTTGCCAAGGGGCAGATACCAGTTTTTGGTAGGCTTCTTGATGAGTCCGTGACCTGGGTTATTCTTATTTGTAGGGTTGATAAGTTCCTCTGGTGACAGCGTAGCACCACACTTCTCACACTGGTCACCGTATGCTCCCTCTGCGCCACAACGAGGACAAGTACCCACGATGTTACGGTCTGTAAGGAACTCGCCCGTTACTTCGTCGCAGTACTGCTCTTCGGTTATCTCTTCCAGCTCGCCCTTATCGTAAAGGGTGCGGAAGAAGTCTGAAGCGAATTTATGGTGAATCTTTGACGTAGTACGGCTGTATATATCGAAAGAGATGCCGAAGTCCTCAAATGATTTCTTTATCATCTCGTGATAGCGGTCTACCACCTCCTGCACCGTGATGCCCTCCTTGCGGGCACGTATGGTTACAGGCACACCGTGCTCGTCAGAGCCACCGATGAACACTACGTCACGTTTCTTCAGTCGAAGATAGCGCACGTAAATGTCAGCAGGCACATATACGCCTGCCAAGTGACCTATGTGTACGCCACCGTTGGCGTATGGCAGAGCGGCTGTGACTGTCGTTCTCTTATAATTCTTCTGTTCCATGTATGTTGTTATTAATTGTTTTTCAGCGCAAAATTACTAAATATTTCTCAATTACACAATAGTTACACCTTATAATAATGCGTGTACTATATATTATACTCCACCTTTCGCGCTCTTGTTAAATACGGTCACTTTATGGCGGTGGTATTGTATGGCAAAAATGGTGAATTTGGGAAACACGGCAAAAGCATCGTTTTTACAACACGAAAGCATAGTTATTACTGTGCGAAAGGATAGTTATTGCGTGGTGATATGGGCGTGTTCGTAACACGATTTATTCTCTTTCTATTTTGTTTTACGTAAATACCTGACAAATAACACTTTAAGATAGCGTCGGTATAACCAACAAGGAATGGTAAATTTGGGAAATGTATTTTCTGTTCTTTTCACGTTAATCTACCATTATTTTTTCTATTTTTTCACGTTAATCGCCATTAATCTATCATTAATCTACCATTAATCTTTCTCTGACAAGATGGTTAATACAGAGCAAAAAAGTGTTTATGAGAGATTAACGTTAGATTAATGAGGATTAATGTTAAAAAGACAAATGTGCGAAGCACAACCGTAACAGAGCTGTTCTTCCACATTATCCTTCTGTTTTTTCACATTAATCGCCATTTATCTATCATTAATCTACAATTAATCTTTCTATTCTTTTCACGTTAATCGCCATTAATCTTTCTCTGACAAGAT
>CAKQDQ010000057.1 GCA_934229335.1 uncultured Prevotella sp. | reverse complement strand
GTTTATTACACTTTACTCTTCCGCGCTAACGGCAGAAGTTCCAAGGTATTGACCGAACAATTTGGGAATAGTTTGGAGCGCATGACTGCTGTGACTGACCGCCATAGTGCATATTTCGCACTACGGTTCCTTAGCCATCAAGTTTGCCTTGCGCACCTGCTCAGAGAGTTACAGTATCTATCAGAACTGGACACTAATCAAAAATGGTCAGAGCAAGTCACAAACTTGTTCCGTGAGGCCATCCATGAGAGAAATGCCAACCTGACTGACATTATCAGTAAAGCCTCATGGCTGGACAAATTGGACAGTTTACTCAAAATGTTACCATTAATGCATTATGAGTTAAATAATGTCAATAGCAATATTCTCGAAATAGCTTTGTTTGGAATTTCAGAAAAAATACTTAACTTTGCAGTACAAATATAATATTCGGTCTGTGCAGTTCAATTCGGTCGGGCGACTACATCAAATGAACAACTGTATGTTATTTGGTTAATCTGCTAAAGGCACGTTTTACTGTATATAGAACTTATACTAAAAGTTTATTTCAACAGGTGCACAGCCCAATCTAAATTTATTACAATACAAAATTATGACAAACACTAAGGTGAAGCTTTTTAATGAGTTTCAGGCACCAACTACTCAAGAATGGCTTGATAAAATTCAAGTTGACTTGAAAGGAGCGGATTTTCAAAAGCGGCTGGTTTGGAGAACGTCTGAAGGATTTAACGTACAGCCCTTTTATAGAAAAGAGGATGTAGAAAAATTACAGACCCCATACGCGTTACCAGGCGAATTCCCATTTGTAAGAGGTAACAAAAAACATGATAATACATGGTATATCCGTCAGGAGATAGATGCAAGTAATCCGTTAGAGGCAAATATCAAAGCTAAAAGCATACTGAACAAAGGTGTAGACTCTATTTCATTCCATATCCCAGGTTCGTCCGTAAGCAAAGAGACTATATCGACTTTATTAGAAGGCATATACGTCGATTGCATAGAAGTAAATTATACAACTTGCAAACGTCATTCTGTAGAGTTGGCAGAAATCCTTGTAGATTACTACAAAACTAAAGGATTTGAAAGAGAAAAGATTGTAGGCTCAATAGATTGGGATCCTATGGAAAAGATTGTTATGAATGGCAAAAATGTGGAACCACTTTTGCAATTCGGACCAACCCTCGTAAATGTGCTTAAAGATTATCCTAATTTAAGATGTATTACTGTCAACTCCGTATCGCTAAGTAATGCAGGAGCATACATCGTGCAAGAGTTAGGCTACGCATTAGCATGGGGAAACGAATATCTTCAACAGTTAGTTGACGCAGGAGTTGATGCGACTTTAGCGGCAAAGAAGATAAAGTTTAATATGGGAATTTCGGAAAACTATTTTATGGAAATAGCGAAATTTCGTGCGGCTCGTTTGCTATGGGCAGAGATAGTAAAACAATATTCTCCAAACAGTGATAACGCATGTATGATGTGTGTTAACGCCATAACAACTACATTCAACATGACCTTGTTTGACTCGTATGTAAACATGTTGCGTTCACAGACCGAAACAATGTCAGCTGCGCTGGCTGGTGTACACTCTATCGTTGTCACTCCGTTCGACTCTCCATACGAAACACCTAATGATTTCTCTGAGCGCATAGCACGCAACCAGCAGCTGCTATTGAAGGAGGAGTGTCATTTTAACACTGTAGTAGACCCTGCAGCAGGTTCTTACTATATAGAAGAATTGACGACCTCACTTGCAAATGAAGCGTGGAAAATATTTCTTAGAGTGGAAGATGCTGGAGGTTTCTTAGCTGGAATAAAGAGCGGTAGAGTGCAGGATGACATTAACGCTACAAACGAAAAGAGACATACACTTGCAGCACAAAGAAGAGAGTTTATACTGGGTACTAACCAGTTTCCTAATTTTACCGAGAAGAGTGAGGGCAAAACTCCGAACGAATCGAAATGTTCTTGCTCTCATAATGACAAATCGACATACAAGGTTATCGAAAGCAAGAGACTGTCTGTTGAATTTGAAGAACTACGTCTTGCGACAGAGAAGGCGGAGAAACAGCCTATAGCCTTTATGCTAACTATCGGAAACCTCGTTTGGAGACAAGCTCGCGCCCAATTCTCATGTAATTTCCTTGCTTCTGCAGGCTACAAAGTAATTGACAACCTTGGATTCTCTTCTATAGAAGAAGGTATAGAGACTGCGTTAAAAGCTAATGCGGATATAATAGTGTTGTGCTCTTCAGATGACGAATATGCGGAATACGCTATTCCTGCTTATAAGTATCTTAACGATCGCGCAATATTTGTTATTGCGGGAGCTCCTGCTTGTATGGAAGAATTAAAGGAAGCAGGCATAGAAAACTATATCCATGTAAAGGTAAATCAGCTTGAGACATTGAAAATGTTAAATACTAAACTTGGAATAAAGTAATTATGGCTAGAAAAGATTTTAGAAATATAGATGTCTTCTCTGGCATAGAGAAGGTAGATGGTAATGCCTGGCAGAAAGGTAATAATATACAGTATGTATGGAAAACACCAGAACATATTGAGGTAAAGTCCGCATATACGAGAGAAGATTTAGAAGGAATGGAGCATCTTGATTTCGCTGCTGGTATTCCTCCATTCTTGCGTGGTCCTTATTCTATGATGTATCCATTCCGCCCATGGACGATACGTCAATATGCCGGATTCTCTACAGCAGAAGAATCAAATGCTTTCTATCGTAGAAACCTTGCCTCAGGTCAGAAAGGACTCTCTGTAGCGTTCGACCTGCCAACGCACCGTGGCTATGATCCTGACAATATGCGAGTTGTGGGTGACGTTGGTAAAGCCGGTGTGAGTATATGTTCTGTAGAGAATATGAAAGTTCTCTTTGATGGAATACCTCTTAACAAGATGTCTGTCTCAATGACAATGAATGGAGCGGTACTACCTATAATGGCCTTCTACATCGTTGCAGGATTGGAGCAAGGAGCTAAGTTAGAGGAAATGGCAGGTACTATACAAAATGATATTCTGAAAGAGTTTATGGTGCGTAATACATATATATATCCACCATCATTCTCGATGAAGATCATCGCGGATATCTTTGAATATACATCACAGAAGATGCCCAAATTTAATTCTATATCAATCTCTGGTTATCATATGCAGGAAGCTGGAGCAACAGCTGATATAGAATTAGCGTATACATTGGCAGATGGATTAGAATACCTCCGTGCTGGCGTTAACGCAGGCATAGATATTGATGCTTTTGCCCCACGACTTAGCTTCTTCTGGGCTATTGGTGTAAACCATTTTATGGAGATAGCCAAGATGCGTGCCGGACGTCTGCTTTGGGCGAAGATAGTAAAGAGTTTTGGTGCGAAGAATCCTAAGTCAATGGCTCTGCGTACCCATTCACAAACCTCCGGTTGGTCTCTTACAGAGCAGGACCCTTTCAATAACGTAGGAAGAACATGTATTGAGGCGATGGCGGCTGTGCTTGGACACACACAGTCATTGCACACAAATTCTCTTGATGAAGCAATAGCACTACCAACAGATTTCTCAGCTCGTATAGCCAGAAATACGCAAATATATATACAGAACGAAACAAAGGTTTGCAAGGAGATAGATCCTTGGGCTGGTTCCTATTATGTAGAATCACTGACAAATGAGCTTGTTCATAAAGCTTGGGAACATATACAAGAGATTGAAAAGCTTGGTGGTATGGCTAAGGCGATAGAGACTGGTGTACCTAAGATGCGTATTGAAGAAGCGGCTGCACGAACACAGGCACGCATAGATTCTGGGCAACAAACTATAGTTGGCACCAACAAATATCGCTTGGAGCATGAGGATCCTATTGATATATTGGAAGTGGACAACACGGCAGTTCGTTTGCAGCAGGAAGCTGCATTGAAAGAACTTAAAGCCAAGAGAGATGGTACTAAGGTAAAGCAGACATTGGATGCTCTCACAGAAGTAGTAAAGACAGGAAAAGGAAATCTTCTGGAAGCGGCAGTAGAATGTGCGAAAGCACGCTGTACTCTCGGAGAAATCTCTGATGCTTGTGAAAAGGTAGTAGGACGTTATAAAGCAGTTATAAGAACAATATCAGGCGTGTATAGTGCAGAAAGTAAAAACGACGACCAGTTTGAAAAAGCTTGTCAAATGACAGAAAGATTCGCCCAAAAAGAAGGTCGTAGACCAAGAATCTTTATAGCAAAGATGGGACAGGATGGTCATGACAGAGGAGCGAAGGTGGTAGCTACAGGCTACGCAGATTGCGGATTCGATGTAGATATGGGACCTTTGTTCCAAACACCAGCGGAAGCGGCACGAGAGGCTGTAGAGAACGATGTGCACATCGTAGGTGTATCATCGCTTGCGGCAGGTCATAAAACTTTGATACCAGCTCTGTTTGAAGAACTGAAAAAACTTGGTAGAGAAGACATAATGGTGATTGCAGGTGGCGTAATTCCTGCTCAGGATTATGACTTCTTGTATAAGGCTGGTGTAGCCGCAATTTTTGGTCCAGGAACCCCTGTTGCCAAATCTGCCATAGAGATGATGAAGATTCTTTTAGACGAAGAATAAAATTATTAAAGTATTACCATTCGCTTCGTAAGATGCTTTACAAAACCATTGCTTTCTTACGAAGCGATTTGTGTGTACATCGTACGGTGTTACACATAAGTATGCAACGTATTATTATAAAAATGTATCTAAAGAAATTATCAATACTGAACTACAGGAACATTACGAGTGCCGACTTAACTTTTTCTGATAAAATAAACTGTTTCGTTGGAAATAACGGGGAGGGGAAGACCAATCTGCTTGATGCTATATACTTTCTTTCTTTCACACATTCTATGTTTGGGAACATAGACTCACAAATGATACAGCATGACCAAAATTTTTTCATGCTGCAAGGACAGTATATGCATGATGATAAAGATACACAGGAAGAGATATATGCAGGATTGAAAAGAGGTGTAAAGAAACAGTTTAAGCGCAATAAGAAAGCATATAAACGTATGTCGGAACACATCGGTACCATACCTCTAATATTTGTTTCACCAGACGATGTTTCGCTAATAAATGGTGGGGGAGAGGAAAGACGTAAATTCCTGGATATAGTAATATCACAATACGATAATACGTACATAGAGACGCTGAACCGCTACAATAAGGCTGTGCAGCAAAGGAACGCGTTATTGAAGCAAGAAGACGAGCCAGATCTGATGTTAATGACACTCTGGGAAGAGGAAATGGCTGTGTGCGGTGAAAGTATCTACGAAAAAAGAAATAACTTTGTCAACCTCTTTATTCCAGTTTTTAACGAGATATACAAAAAGATAAGCGGAGAAAAAGAGTCAGTTTCTCTTAGATACATATCACACTGCCAAAGAGGGGCATTGCTTGACGTTATTCAGGGCAATAGGTATAAGGATAGAGCAGTGGGCTATTCTCTACATGGCATTCATCGCGACGAATTAGAGATGTTGATAGACGATTATCCAATAAAGAAAGAAGGAAGTCAGGGACAGATAAAAACTTACGTTATATCACTAAAGCTTGCTCAGTTTGATTTCTTGCGTAAAACTGTGAGTGAAACGACACCACTGCTTCTGCTCGACGACATTTTCGACAAACTTGACGCTAATAGAGTAGGGAAGATCGTCGACATAGTAAGTACCGAAAATTTCGGACAAATATTTATTACAGATACAAACAGAGAGCATCTCGACAGCATATTAAGGCAAGGTGATTTTGAATACAACATTTACAGCGTAAACCAAGGTAACTTTGCATTGATAGCACACAAATAGGAAAAGTCATACGTAGCCCAAAATGTATAACACCCACAAAACCTTAAAAGGAAATGTTTAGAAAAAATCCACAAGAGGTAGACAATATTGTATCACTTATATTGCGTTCTAACGGATTGGAAACACCTTTACTGCAAAGACGTTTACTAAATTCGTGGGACGAAGTAGTAGGTGAAAGTATCGCGAAATATACTATCGAAAAAACAATTCGTAACCAAACATTATGGGTAAAGATAAATAATCCCGCGCTTAGGTCTGAAATACAGATGAAACGTAGCCTTTTGGTAAGTCAACTCAACATGAAGGTCGGTGCCCAAATTATATGTGACATTCGATTCTTCTAAGTTGCGTAAATTGTGTGATAAATAATTTATTGTAAAAATAATGAAGCACAAACATTGTGTATATAGAAAAAAGTTCGTAAATTTGCAATAAGATAATACTAAATAAATATAGTATCAACTAAATCTTAAATCATAACACTATGGATATAGAATTTGTTAGAAGTAGATTCATCAAGCATTTTGATGGTAAAACAGGTAATGTGTATTTCTCACCTGGTCGTATAAATCTGATTGGTGAGCACACAGATTACAATGGTGGGTTCGTGTTCCCTGGCGCAGTAGACTGTGGTGTCATGGCAGAGGTAAGACCAAACGGAACAAGTAAAGTGTTAGCTTATTCAATAGATTTAAAAGACCGCACAGAATTTGCCGTAGATGATCCCAAGGGACCATCTGCAACATGGGCACGATATATATATGGTATAGTACAGGAATTCAGGCAATTTGGCGTAGATGTTAAAGGATTTAATATCGCCTTCGCTGGCGATGTGCCTTTAGGAGCAGGAATGTCAAGTTCTGCAGCTATGGAATCGTGTTTCGCATGCGCCTTGAACGATCTTTTTGCAGACAATAAAATCTCCAAATGGGACATGGTGTTAGCAGGTCAAGCCACAGAACACAAATACATAGGTTGTAACTGTGGCATAATGGATCAGTTCGCCTCCGTATTTGGTCAGGAGGGAAAGCTGATGAGGTTAGACTGTGCAAGTCGAGAGTTTAAGTATTATCCTTTTGAACCTAAAGGATATAAGTTAGTATTACTCAATTCATGCGTAAAGCATGAGCTTGCAGGTTCACCATATAATGATCGTCGTACCTCCTGCGAAAATGTAGCCAAAGCTGTTCAAACGGCTCATCCAGAAAGAACGATACAAACTTTACGTGATTGTACTTGGGAAGATTTAGAAGAGGTAAAGAACATAGTAAGTTCAGAAGATATACAACGTGCCAAGTTCGTACTTGGTGAAAAGGATAGAGTTCTCGCTGTATGCGATGCTCTTACTAAGGGCGATTATGAAGAAGTCGGCAGACAAATGTATCTAACCCATGAGGGCTTATCTAAGGATTATGAGGTAAGTTGCGAAGAACTTGATTTCCTAAATGACATTGCCAAGGAATGTGGTGTTACAGGCTCAAGAATAATGGGCGGTGGATTCGGAGGCTGCACCATAAACCTCGTAAAGGACGAACTCTACGATACATTTATCGCTACAGCCAAAAAACAGTTTGCTGAAAAATACGGACATGAGCCAAAGGTCTATGACGTTGTGATAGGACAAGGCTCAAGAAAGGTTTGTTAGTCAGTATAACCGCATCGTATAATAAAAAGAACAGTAAAATGTATTGGCATCGCGCAAAGATTTGTGCGATGCCTTTTTTTGATATAAATAAAAGCTATGAGATTACACTACAATTAGGGCTTAATTGTAATGTAAAAACAATAAAATCGTGCCACAATATCTATCAAGTTATGCAACTCTCCAAAATATGCCCAATTTCATACATATTCTCAGCAAAGTTTAGCAATATTATTAGTCAACAATGATAATAATCCAACAAACCTCAAAATGCGTAGAATACCTATTATGATAAATAGCTCGTTACAAGAACTTTATTATCTCGCCTTTATAATTTTATTTTTTTAGCCAGATATGTTTATTGGCTATATAGAAACTTATTAATAACATATTTCGTCACTGATAAAATCATTTTTTTTTGCTTTTTTATTTTTATAAGAAAAAAAATGAGTAATTTTGCACTAAATAAAGTGATAAAGTGCTGTCGGTTGCGAATAATCAAATGCAATTTAAAATTACAGTCACTCCATCTGATAATAAAGTCCTCGTTGGTAAAAACCTAGTTAGCTCCTTAACAAAAGGAGTTGACAAGAAAAAAAGGATACAATGATTTATATAATTTGTGCAGTATTAATCATCAGTTTGTTGTTAATAGCAACAGAACGTATGACTGGTATAAACAAGTCGGCGGTGGCGGTGTTCGCATGTACCGTCGGCTGGGTACTTTATGTTTGCTATGGCGCAGATTTCGTTAATAGTCAACACCATGTTGAGTATTTATCGTTTCTTGACGGAATAATGCCCAACAGTACAGACGTTAAACTATATATTGCCCAAAATGTTTTTCTCCCCTACGTAGGATATGCAGCAGAAATTGCGTTATTTCTGTTGGCAACAATGAGTATCGTTAATATTTTGTATTACAACGGTTGCTTTGACTTCCTAACAATTTGGATAAGAACACGTAACAGTAAATTGTTATTGTGGAAACTTACTGCTGTCGCCTTTTTTATGTCTGCAAATATGGATAATATATCCGCTATAGTGATAATGCTGACGGTAACGAATGCGATACTGGTACACTCTAAAGACCGTGTTTTATATGGAGCAATGGTAATGATAGCTATTAGTTTTGGAGGTGCACTCACTGTGATAGGAGATCCTATCGGTTTGGTATTATGGAACAAGGGTGCTATTACTGCGTCAGATTATACGATGTATATGGCTCTTCCATGTGGCTTGTCATGGATTCTACCTACAGCATGGGTAATGTTGAAACTTCCCGAGACAGTAGCAATAGACTACCCTGCCCTACCTTATCGCGGTAATGATACACGCTTGAATATATGGCAGAGGTTATTAATGTTTCTTGTTGGAATAGGTGGATTATGGTTTATCCCTACTTTCCATTACATTACCAAATTACCACCTTTCTTGGGCGCGTTGTGCGTATTGAGTTTGCTATGGATAGTTAATGAATTATTTAATAGAAAACTCTACAACGCGGGACGAAGTGCGCGTTCGGAAACACCGCAGCTGATACAATATAACACAATACAAAAAATATTGTATGTAACAGGAGTAATACTTGCCTTGGGCGTAGTAAGAGAGACTGGGGCTTTATCTTGGTTAGCTCGAAACATAGATGAGTTTTTGGGGAATGTATGGGGTATAGGCGTTGCAACAGCAGCCATAAGCTCCGTACTTGATAACTTTGCTACATTCATGACTATGGTGTCCATGCACGATATATCCAGCTCTAATATATACTATGGTGTGGGAGGTGCCTATTGGAAAATTCTTTCGTTCTGCACTACCGCTGGTGGAAGTTTATTATGCGCAGGGTCTATTGCAGGTGTACTGACAATGCAAATGCAGGGGATGTCGATTAAATGGTATGTTAAACATCTCTCATTAGTGATGTTCTTAACAAGTATCGTAACATTCGTAATATTGTGTGTAGAATTACAGAGTTAAGGATATTAGTGAAAGGACTAAAAAATATATTCGTCTAAGTAAAAAGATTTATTCATTTAACAACACATTAACATTATGGGAAAAATTCAAACAATTGGAATACTCACATCTGGTGGGGATGCTCCAGGAATGAATGCGGCAATTCGTGCGGTTACACGCGCTGGCATCTATAGCGGCTTTCAAATGAAGGGTATCTATAGAGGTTGGGAAGGTCTGATTAACGATGATGTACGACCATTTACAACTGAAAATGTAAGTGGAATAATTACTATGGGAGGTACAATTCTGAAGACCGCTCGTTCAAAAGACTTTATGACGCCTGAGGGAAGACAACAGGCATTTGAGAATCTTCAAAAAGAGGAAATTGACGCCTTGGTCGTTATTGGAGGTAACGGTTCCTTGACGGGTGCAAAGATTTTCGCTGAAGAATATGACGTATGTTGTATCGGTTTGCCAGGAACTATTGATAATGACCTTTACGGTACAGATGCCACCATTGGTTACGACACAACTCTAAATACCATCATGGAGTGTGTAGACCGTATTAGGGACACCGCTCAGAGTCATGAACGTATATTCTTTATAGAGGTAATGGGACGTGACGCTGGTTTCCTTGCCCAGAATTCGGCTATCGCCTGCGGTGCAGAAGCTGCAATAATACCAGAGGAAGCCACTGATGAAGACCAGCTTGCAGAGTTTATGAAGCGTGGTATCCGTAAGTCTAAGAGATCATGTATCGTCATAGTATCAGAATCACCGAAGTGTGGTGCCATGTACTATGCGGAGCGAGTAAAAAATGAATTTCCAGGCTATGATGTACGCGTGTCAATTTTAGGTCATCTTCAGCGTGGTGGAAGTCCAACCGCCCGTGATAGAATCTTAGCGAGCCGTACAGGTGTCGGTGCTATAGAGGCAATCATGCAAGGACAGCGTAACGTAATGGTTGGAGTACGAAACAATGAAATTGTTTACATTCCGTTCTCTGAGGCCATTCGCTCAGACAAGCCAATGGACAGAAAGTTGTTTAAGGTATTAAATGAATTAAGCATATAAAATAAGAATATAATGGTCCCTCTTACAGAAAAACAGAGGGACCTTAATTTTATTGTTAAAATGGGAATAGCTCTTCGTACATTATTTATCTCGTTATCATTGCTTGCTGTCTCTTTTGCTAAAGGTCAGGAATTTACGTTAGGAGCAGATGTTAGCTGGTCTACCGAAATGGAAAGCAACGGTGAGAAAATTTTTAACTATAAAGGTCAAGAAGCTGATGCCTTTACCATTATGAAAGAGGCTGGTGTCAGAGCTATACGTCTGCGTGTATGGGTGGACCCCAGCAGACATGGAAACTGGTGTAATAAGGAAGATGTGCTGAAGAAGGCTTTACTGGCTCAGAAGCAAGGACTTGACATAATGATAGACTTCCATTATAGTGACTGGTGGGCTGATCCTTCCGCACAAGATATTCCAGAAGCTTGGACGAAACATAAATACAAGCAGATGCTCGTAGATGTGGAGACTCACACTAAAGACATATTGACCGCATTGAAAGAGAATGGGATAACTGTGAGATGGGTTCAAGTAGGTAATGAGATATCTAATGGTATGCTATGGTCTGTAAAAAGAGACGAAACCACTGGATGGCCAATAAAGGACGAAAATGGAAACACTACAATAACTCAAAGTATGGGGCACATAGACCGTAATCCGCAACAATATGCAGGTTTCGTAAAAACAGCTTATACAGCGACAAAAGAAATTTTTCCTGACGCCAAAGTGATAGTACATTTGGACAAAGGATACAGTAGCTCTCTGTATAACAGAAATCTTGACGTCCTTAAGAGTTATGGAGCGAAATGGGATATTATAGGAATGTCATTATATCCATATTGGTCAAGAAAATACGAAGAATACGTACCAAGGTTATTTGCAGAATGTGTGCGCAACATTAAGGCACTCTACAAGAAGTATGGTACCGACTGTATGATAGTGGAAACAGGTTTCGAGGTCAATGAGAAAGAGCCGTGGACAATGGAATCTGGTAGAACTCAGTTAACAGAACTTATACGTGTGTGTAAGACCGCAACAGACGGTCATTGTCTTGGAGTATTCTACTGGGAGCCAACTTGTCGGCCTGATAAATACAAATTGGGAGCATTTACCTCTGATGGGCATCCTACTTCTATTATGAGGGCTGTTACCGCTGCGGCATTGGACGAAACTCTAAACATCTCTCCCGAGTATAGGAAAAACATAGTGTATGATAGAGTTCGTGTCAAATTAAGTACGACCGAGGGGGATATAGTGATAGAACTGTATAATGAAACACCCAAACATCGGGATAATTTCATAGATATTGCACAAAGAGGCATTCTTGATTCTACTCTATTCCATCGTTCTGTTGCTGATTTCATGCTCCAGGGTGGCGATCCCAATTCTAAGGAAGCAGAGAAAACCAATGCAGACTTTCCCGCTCCGCAGTTAGGTTATGGAAATGCAATGGATAAAGCAGGTAAACCATATATTATTCCTGCGGAAATAACATATCCATTAACTTTTCATAAACGTGGAGCCGTGTGCGCTGCACGTGATGGCGATGAAACGAATCCTGATAGACGCAGCAGCTCTTCGCAGTTCTATATTACTTGGGGGCGTTGGCCTACAACAAAGAAAGATGGTAGTAAGAACCGTCCCCTTCCCTACTACAATGATTCCCGTCAGCCGGGTATCGCTTCGCTAGATGGAGACTACACTGTTTTTGGGGAGATTATACAGGGCTTGGATGTCGTGGAACGAATACTCAAGATACATACAGACAAATATGACAGACCATTAAGGGATGTCAGAATAACAAAGGCTTTTATAATTAATAATTAAGAGCGAAAGTTCTTATGCGGTGAAATATATACACCCATTAAAAGTATAAGTACAATTATGATAATAACAATAGCAAGACAATGCGGATGCAATGCTATAAAAGTTGGTGAACAATTATCCGAAAGATATAATCTACCACTATATACTCGCAAGACGTTGATGGAACAGGCGGAGGCAATGGGGACGCTACAAAGTATGAAGGATTTTTTTGACGAAGATCCTGTGGACGATCTAATGAATGCAATAACAAGTTTTACTGAAGAGTTAACTGAAATAAGAGGCAGATTCCTTCGTTCTTTTAACAATATTATTCGTGATAAAGACTGCATCATCATAGGTCGCTGTGGCAATCATATCTTCCATGACCGTAAAGACTTGGTTTCTGTATTTCTACATGGTAACGAAAATATCAGAACGAAGAACATTGCCCAAGAAAAAAAAATCACGTTAGAAGATGCACATGATTATGTTACAGAGATTGACGACAGACGAGAGTCTTATCACAAGTTTTATACGGGACTCACATGGGGTAACTCTGCGGACTATGATATTTCATTAGATTGTTGTCGTCTCGGTATCATACAAACGGCAAAGATAATAGAAGAGTATATAACAAATACATTATAGTAAATAATAGCGATGAAATTTGTTTTTCAATTTCTAATAATAATTATCTTTTCATTTATAGGTGAGATACTACATTATATCATTCCCCTGCCCATACCTGCGAGCATCTATGGCATCATACTCCTGTTCGTAGCTCTGCAATGCAAACTGATAAAGGTCAGAGACATCAAGGAAACGAGCAGTTTCTTGATAGCAGTAATGCCAATAATGTTCATTCCTGCCGCAGTTGGTCTTATCGACTCGTGGAAAGCGGTTAGCCAATCTTTAATACAATATATAATAATAACTGTAGTCAGCACGTTTGTCGTGATGGGCGTATCTGGATTAGTTACACAGTACGTTATACGCAGAGAAAAGAAACAAAAACAAAATGAAGGAAATGTTATGTAATTCGGCTTTCTTTGGCGTTTTTATCAGTCTTCTTTCTTACGTCGCAGGTTTATGGTTGCGGCGTAAGACAGGCTGGGCTTTGATGAATCCACTCTTTGTCTCCATAGTATTAGTAGTAGTTACACTACTGGTGTTAGGGATAGACTATCCAACATACAATAATGGAGCCAATATTATTAGCTACCTACTGACACCAGCAACAATATGCTTGGCGGTACCACTGCATCAGCAGGTTGAATTATTAAAGAAAAACTACAAGGCAGTATTGGCAGGTGTAACATCTGGTGTATTATCTAGCTTGGTTTCAATATTGTTCCTTGCACTCATATTCCATCTTGATCATGCAGCCTATGTAACCTTCTTACCCAAGTCTATCACCACAGCCATCGGTCTTGGCGTTTCTGAGGAATTAGGTGGTTATGTGCCTATTACGGTGGTGGTGATAATAGTAACAGGAGTGTTAGGAAATATCTTTGCCGAACAGTTTCTTCGTCTATTGAGAATAGAGGAACCTATTGCCAAAGGTATCGCCATAGGTTCCGCATCCCATGCTGTAGGCACATCAAAAGCGATGGAAATGGGAGCTGTAGAAGGTTCTATGAGCAGTTTATCAATTGTTGTATGCGGCATAATGACCGTTATAGGGGCTTCGCTTTTCGCAATGATATTGTAAGAGAACATCAATAAATAGATATTATACATTATCAAAGTCTCTTTTCATTTCTCCTTTACAAGAATGGCGTCGAGTTTAAGCTCGACGCCATTCTTATTCCTTTTTGGCAAACCGCGAGGAAGAACATCTGTTAGTTAGAATGTAAAAAATCTCTGATACATCATGGAAATCCGCTGATGCGTAATTAGTTGCCACCAGATTATCTTATATCAAATAAATCTCTATCAAACACAAGAGAGGAAATCACTAAATGATTTCCTCTCTTGCGTGACTCCGACAGGATTCAAACCTGTAACCTTCTGATCCGTAGTCAGATGCTCTATTCAGTTGAGCTACGGAGCCAT
>CAKQDQ010000056.1 GCA_934229335.1 uncultured Prevotella sp. | reverse complement strand
ATTATGCACACTATAAAAACACTGTAAGCTGGCAATCCACAGTGTAATGCTATCCATGACACAGGTATTACCATGCTTGTCATGACACCGAACGTTATCTGGTAAGTCTTCATCTTGCCAGAGGCATGGATAATTTGTGTTACAGGTGTGTTGAGACTACTGAACAGCATATTTATCAGAACGAGCGAGGTAAAAACATATGTTTCCTCTGGCACGCTATCGCCAAGCCAAAGTCCAAGAACGTAGTGTAACTCAAGAATCAAAGGAGTGATTATGAGAAGCAACATGACATATGAAATTTTTGATAGCCATAGGAACATACTGTTTACCCTCTCTCTGTTTTGATCGGCATATGCTTGTACCAGTTGCGGTCTGAAAGCCAGTACAATATTACCTTGAAACCCCTGCACTGCTCCTTGTATCATGTTGGCAATACCTCTTGCCGCATTGAGTATGGGACCGAAGAAAGCGTTCAGCATGAGGTTTAGTCCTTGGCTCTGCAGCATGAAGGCAAATGTGCCAAAGACGTTCCAGCCTGAAAAAACAAGCATTTCCTTAAACAATTTCGGTTGGAAAGACCAAGTTAGCTTTATCTCGACAAATTGTATCTTGCAGTATATGGCATACAATGCGAAATCTAAGATATTGATGAATAACAGAAGCCAACCATACATGGTGAGTTTGTCTACACTGACAAACGGTAGGAGACTGACAGCAATCAATCTTGCGAGAACATCAAGAATATTTACAATGGCATAGTAGTCCATACGTTCGTAGGCTATGATGGCAGCATTGTATGGTATCTGAATGACTACGAAAAACAGAGACAATACACTTGTATGGAATACCCACATAGCAGAGTCAATACGCTCCTGTGGTATGGTCATTTGGTTATTGATATACCATATACCGATACCTTCTATTACGAGAAACAACAGTACGCCGAATAATGTCTGTATAAGCAATGACATGTTGTACACCTGACGCACAGAATAGTCGCCGTTTGTTCCCATATTATAGTTGTAGAATCTCTGCACTCCATTTGCAAGAGATGTATTGAGAAAGGAGAACAACATAACGAAGCCGCTGACAACATTGTATATACCGTAGTCAACAACGCCGAGCACATTAAACACAACCCTTGTCGTATATAATGATACTGCGAGAACGAAAAACATCCTCAAATACAAGAATATGGTGTTCTTTGCTATTTTTTTGTTACTTCCCATAATTGGTTATATGGCATGTTTATTTGTCTATGATATTAATATCTTCTTTCTCTTCTATTAATGGAGCAATGTCTTTCTTTATCATATTCTTCTTGCGTGATGCATAGTCATTGCGCACTACTATTATAATGAATAGTAGAAAGATATAATGTATCCATCTACCGAATGCAAACGGTTCAAGGGTAAGACTTGCTAACATTAAATAAAATGTATAGGCTACAACGTCTCCATATACTTTGGAACCATATTTCATGTTATATACTGGCAGAAGTAGTATTCCAATGAACATAAAAAGTCCAACGACACCGTATTCTGTTAAGAATGCCACATAGTCATTATGGTTTCCCATAACGTAAGGCAAGCCTAATAGTAAGCCATCCTGTAAACCATAGCCTATAATCCAATATATTGGCGAACCATCCGCGAAGGCCGTTAGGCGTCGTTCCAATATCCACATTCTTTCATTGTTTGAACCTCCAGCCTCTCCGTTCAAACGTTCCTCTAACATTACAAGGAAGTCATTAGTATAAAGGATAACAACAAAAACGATTATCAATGAAAGTATTCCTATCTTATAGCCTGTCTTTACTTTAGAAAAAAGCAACAGCATAGATACACTGCCACAGAGACATAGTAGTCCTCCTCGTGACACCAACAGCATCATGGCAGGCACTGCCATACCAAATGACACTAATGCAAGTACAGCTGTAAGTTTGTCAACCCGGCGTAGTCTCAGTATATTACGGAATCCTATTACCGCTCCCATTCCTACTATCATTGACAGATAATTAGGGTCGGTCCAACCACTACGAGTGGCAATGGCACTGTTGCCAGGGCCCCCTCCGTACGCGCCTGCAAACAACTCCTGAGTCGTAAAACAATAATATGACAGGACGGCTGTCAATGTCATGAAAGCCCACGACATCCTCTTTTCGTTGAATGTGTCGGTATCTGCAATAAAAAGCGGAAAAATAAGGAATAATAGCAAACTCCATGTTATATCTTCTATTGAGCTACTTGCTACCAAATTCCTTAATGTAACAAAAAGGCACATTACAATGGGAAGCATATAGCCGCGGAACAACATAGATCTCTTTTTATATCTATGTATAACAAACGTCAAGAGGATTAGTATGCCGATATAAAGGTAAACCATTGTCAGCATATATGAATATGCGTAGCCATTGACGGCAATCCCCCAAAAACATGTCAGTGCCGCTGGGATAGTACAGTCTTTATCTAATAGTCCTGGTGCAAGAACTGCTGCCAGGTAAACTATTCGCAGTATTGTTGGCGGAAAACTGTCATAGCTTGTCCATGACATCATTAACAGCAACAGGACTGTGTAATAGACAATTATGTATTTACCCTTTATCTCCATTATACATTTATACTATTCCTGACATTCTACTATTTTGTAGAGCACTTTGTCATTTTCTACTGATTTTTTGAAAAAAGCAGTAAGCATATCTTTCAAGCACCATGCGGATGCTATTATTGTGGCGAGAATCAACATTCCGATTACGAAAATCATTCTTTTCGGTCCTGCTGGCTGTATTGGCACAGTAGCACTTTTTAGTGTAGTGAAGGCAGGTGTGCGTTCCTGTAGCTTTGCCTTCATAGCTTCCAACTGTGTACACATTGCTGTGTAGGTATTGTACTTTAACTGCATATCGCTCTCTAATTTATCGCGCTCTGACACAGAAGACTGAAGTAGAATATCCTGATTTGCATCACAGTATGCACTGTACTTTGCTACTGCTTTGTCATACTCTATTTTAGCACTATCGGCAAGATTTTGATAGTGTTTAACATCTACACGAGCCTTACGAGTACGATATTCTATGATAAAGTCTTGCAGATGTTGTCGCACAGAGTCTGCCATGATTGCAGACACTAAGCGATCTTGGTCTTTTACTGTTATGGTAATGACTTCTGTCTTCTTATCAACAGAACATGTTATGTTCTTCTTCGTATTCTCAACAATGTTAAAATCATATTCAGAAAGCATGAAAGGGTCAAGTTTTTTGTCCTTGCTTGGACCAGAAGGCTTCTTGCTTGAGATCATCTTCTTAAATGACGACATTGCCTTATAGAATGGCAGTGTGAGCCAATTCTTTTTCTGATATTTGGTTAGGTATGTGTAATAATCAGTATTTATGCTACCATCATCTGTCTTTACTTTTATGTCGAATAGCTTTACAATAAAATCGTTAGACTCCATGAGGTCAGGATAGAGTACTGGGTATATGGCATCATTGCCACCTCCTCCCAGATTGATACCAAAATTAGATGCTATGGATGACAATCCACCTGCCACATCTTCTCCTGCGGCTTCTGGTGCAAGCGAAACGCTACAGTCGTAGTATCTTGGCTGTGGGAAAATCCAGAGGCATGACAGGGCAAATACTATTGGCCACATAATAAAGAATACTTTCTTCTTTGCCCATAGCGTCTTGAATATCTGTCCTAAGTCTATTATATTTTTTTCTTCTTTCTCGTTCATTTTATTTCTTCTTTCTCTATTTCTTCCATCTTTTCCTTGAAATGAGTGAAAAGTGGAAAATAGATGTTTATGATGTTGTGGTGTATCTCTGTTGCGGTTTCTTCATCGTAATTGTGAGAAGTTCTGTTCCTATCGCTGATACTTTCCATCCATGTTGGGTCGTCAATGATTCCGATGGCAAGTGCCTTACGTATGGCATCTCGCGAACCACGTATTTCGAAGTCTCCTTGAAATGTCTCGTAATCCTTCATCACATTCCACGCAAGTTCATGAGTATATTCAAAACATTGTATTAGCCCTTCTTGCATGAGGTATTTTTCATCGTTATTGTTTGTTGGCGTGGTCTGTATGGTTTTTATCGCTGTTGCTAAACGTTTGTATGCTTTTTTGAAGTTATCAAAACGTTGCAGCCATCTTATATCATTCTTCATGTTTCTTGGTGTAAATAGTTATACCAACTCTCTTTATATGTTCTATAAGAGCTTTATTTTTCAGTTTGTCAAATATTGAAAGATCTACATCATAGGGTAACAACAGATTATCTATAGCATTATCTATCTTATTGAGGTCTGATATTGACAATGTTTGACCACATAATGTTAGGTCTATATCTGAGAATTTTCTATGGTTACCCTTAGCTCTTGAACCGTATATTACAGCTTTTTCTACCTTTGGATACCTGGCGAGCAAGTCTGTCAGTTTCCTTTCTTCTTGTTCTGTAAGTCCTATGTCGCGCATATTTTACATTGAACAGTTTTTATACCTACTTTATCAAGTTTGCTATCGTTGCAATCATTGTAGCTATTGACGCTGTTGACGTGCCAATGGCGAGCCACTGTGAGAGTTGTGCTGCATCGGTCTTAGGCTTTGTAGGAACTATTATCTCAGAGCCTGGTGTAGGCTTGTCACCCTTGCCCATCTGGTTTACAGTGCCGTTCATGTGAACGATGTATGTGTGGCTCTTCTTTGCTCTCTGGCCGAAGCCACCAGCCTGATTGATGTAGTATTTAGCGTTCTCGCCCTTCTTGTATGCTACAGTGTTCGGGAATAGTACCTCACCGCTAATCTTTACTGTATTGGTATATTCTGGTACGAGTATGCGGTCGTTCTCGCGTAACACGAGGTCGTAATCGCTACCTGGGTGTGCCAGTGCCTTATCTAACTGTATGCCAACGTAGTATTTGTCGCCGAGGTCAAGCATCTGCGTGTTGATAGAGTCCTTATCGTCACTCTTTCGCTGTGCCATCTTCAAAACCTGTTGCATTCGTAGACGCTCTTCATCGGTGATGATGCGTTCTAATCGCGCACCTTTCACATAGGCAGTGAGTGTAGCACCGCCAGCAGCCTTCAGCACGTCAGAGAGACGTGTCTCACGCTTCGTCAATGTATAAGAGCCTGGGAAGTTTACCTCACCAGAAATGATTACGTTCTGCTGGGTAGCGTAACCTGGACTACGACGTACGTAAACCTCATCGAATGGTTGCAGTACGAATCCTGGTTCACCATCTACCACGAAGCCTTCTTTCAGTGCAAAACTGAAAGTCTTGGCTATAAGTGAGTCGGTAGATGTAGCCTTTGAATCGTATATGCGGCGTGCTACGTCTACCTTCACCGTGGAGGCTGTTTCCTTTAATCCACCAGCCTGAAGCACGAAGTCTTCCAGTGTCTCATTGTCTGCATACTTATACACTCCAGGGTACTGCACTTCACCATGGATTGTTATTGTACGTTCGGTCTGACTCTCCGTACGTGTAGGTATAAATATTACGTCTTCGTTCTGTAATGCCACATCTGGTGTAGTGCCATTCATTATGCCTTCTATGTCAAGGCTGATTACCTTCAAAGTGCGGTCTGCATTCATACGGTGCATCACGCCACGAGCTGTAAAGGCATCTTCTGTTACTCCGTCGCACTGCGACAACAGTCCGCGCACAGTTACTACGTCACCGCCCAACTGGTACATTCCCGGACGGAATACTGCACCTTTTATCTCCACCATGTTTTCGTAACGGTCGAGTATTGAGTCTACGCTTACTTCATCGCCATCTGCAACTCTGAATGATGACATATCAAACTCGTTGATATTAAACACTGAGCGTCTGGTGCCATTATTACGCACTACTCTTATGCTCTTGGTGTACGCGTCGCTCTCGTATCCGCCTGCATACTTCAGTAATGAGCCTATGCTTTCGTTTTTCTTCATTTCGTAATACATAGGTCTTTTTACCTTACCCGTAATGCTTGTCATGCAGTCATAGGGACCTACTACGATAACATCATTGTCAGCCAGTCGTATGTTACCGTGCTGTTTTCCGTTGAGTATATAGTCGTATATATCAACCACGGTCATGAGTCTTCCGCTACGATATACCTTTATATTACGAAGTGTACCTATTTCGCTAATGCCCCCAGCCATGTAGAGTGCATGGAACACGCTGGCAAAGGCTGACAGGGTAAATGTTCCAGGTGTTTTAACCTCACCCATAACGTTCACCGTTATGGTACGAGTCTGTCCTAACGACATTTTTATCTTACTACTGCTATATCTGCTGCCGAGTGTAGAGCGCAATCGAGCATTTGCCTGACTTACAGTGAGTCCACTAACATTTATTGGTCCGTAACCATCTATGGTGATGTCACCATCTGGACTCACCACATAAACGTCAGATTTTTGCGATGCACCATAAATGTCCACTTTTACGTTGTCGCCAGGACCAACGACATAGTTCTGCGGTGTGGCTATGTTCATTGCAGGTTCGAACGTCAGTTCTGCGTTGTTAAAGATATCACGTCCAAAGACTTTATGTCCCTTAAACAAAGATTCCTCTACTGGTGCCTTGGGCGTACTGAGTCTTACGTGGTTTTCCTCTGTTGAAGCAGCATTACTGTTCGCCTCGTCCTGCACATTCTCGTCCATGCCAGTATTTCTCACATTACGCTGTTGCTTAGCCTTACCGTTATTGGTTCGCATTATTTTGTCAGTTCTATCCACTGCCTCATCTGCTACTGCACCTGCGCCTTGTGCCTTTATCTGTTTCTCATATTTTTGTCTTACACGCCTTATTTGGTTGATATTCACGCCTTTTTCCATTAGCTTCTGTACAATCTTTGCCTGTGACGTTCCTGCGTTATGCTCTGTTACCACGAACTGTAACACCTGATCGTCTGACATTGATGACTGCGCCATAGCTCCTACTATGCCGAATATCGTTACAAAGATAATTATTAATATTTTTTTCATTGCGCTATTTCTTAGCAGATAATAATGCTTGTTTAGTTTTTATTAAATAACGTTCACTTCTTATTAATATTGTACAGTGTTGCTTTTTATTTTCTTTATCTTTATTCCTTGAAGGATACTCAAGTGTGTAAACGTTATTATTGTGTTATTTGTTTATCACAACGCCTATCGTCGCCGCATTATAGTATTGATGTTGCCGTAGGTTATTCGGCTTGGCCTGTCTGTAATCGCCAAGGTAGCCTACCCTTACCGCATATTTCTTTGATACGGGGATGTCAACGCTTATGTGTTGCCGTAACTGGGGTACGGCAAGTGATGTCACCACGATGTTGTGATCATAGTCACCGCGATTGAATATCTCATAATACGACTGCCCGTAATTCGGCGAGAACATCACTCCTATCCAAGGCATTCTGGCTTCCCAGTTTACATGGAAGGTACGCCCCCATAGCGAAACGTCATAACGTAACAGTACGTGCGGACCTATGCCTAAGGACATATATCCTTGTGCTGGGTTATTGCTCGAACTGCGTGTATTATAGGTAAACCCAACGTTATAGTTAGCCATACCTCCTACGATATACCTCAAACGTCCCCCGGATGTCACGCCCCTGTAAGCCATGGTGTACGCGAAGTCATAGCTACCACTTAGCTCACTGGCTGTCTTGGCACGATTGTCTACGGTTGCCAGTCGCCCTTCATGGGTTAAGATGTAAGCCATTGGGCGTTTACTGCTTTCACGAACTACTTCTGATATGTATCTACCTTCAAAGCCACTGTACTTTTCTGGCGACAGATACGTATCGAGAATGTCCGTGCCTCCTAACGCAAATTGCGTTGCCACTTCCTGTGCCATGACTGACACTGGAAGAGACAACGCAACTGCTATTATCGTTTTCTTTATATTCATTATTACTTATGTGCTTTCGATAGCTTCACACCTACTGTTACGTAATTTTGCGGTTTTTATTTACCGAAAGAGGGGGGAAATATAACTGGTCGTTTCTACCAAAACCTCACGACCTTACGATTTGGATGTATAGCACCACGATTTGATAGCTATCATATCACGATTTGACTGTTATCGTATCATGATTTGATAGCTATCATATCACGATTTGACTGTTATCGTAACACGATTTCATCATTAACGTAACGCAATAGGAGTTTTAACAAGTATCTGCGGTGAATATCTGACCTAATCGAATAGGTTGAGCTGACCTGTTATCTCGTCTGTTACTTGCTGCTCACTCTTTCCGGCATCGGGATCAAGATTCTCTTCTTGTTTATCGTTATCAGAGCCATCGTTTCCGTCATCGTTGGCATCACTCTCAGGGAAGCGTAACGGTTCCAGTTCTTCAACCTTAGCTATAGCAAACGTGCTTATGCGTTTACCTTTCGCCTTAAAGCCTTTTACGGCTATAAACTGCTCTGCATCTATCTCCATTGGCTCACGAAAGGCATCATTGCCGCCAAATGTCACAAGTATACGCGGATAACATTGGTCTGTCAACAGAAGCATCTTGTTTTTCGGATTCTCTCCCATGAAGGTGCGATGATTCTTTATCGCCTCCATCTCAAAACGCTTTACATACCCAAAACCATTATTGTCCTCGTCAAGCAGCACTGCTGTCCATGGCTTGTGCTCTTCCCATTTCTCTATACGCAGTATGTTCTGCTCGAAATGGTTGTTAGGATCTGGTGTAGTAATGTAGAACTCTCCATTGTCGAGTACTACGAGCACGCTTTCATCATCATGGAATTTTCCAAGCGATACGCCATGCGAATCATAGTTAAGACGATTAACATCTGCGTCCCACCATACTTCTCTTCCACCCAGGGTAGAATGTCCATGACTCTTCAAACCTATCTTATGTATTGGCAGTTTTGAGAGTATGTTACCACGTGCGGCACGTCCCTTCACCGCAATGTCGGCAAAGCTCTTCTCTATGAAAATCTTTTTCACCTTTGGACCTGGTTCAAGTGTCACCTTTATCACCTCCGCCTCACCGTTTGGATTGGCTGTGAAATACAACACTCTACTGCCCTTTGTACCTTGCGTGAGGTCATACTCACGATCACGTGTGCAAGAATCCACATTAAATCTCTTTATAAAGTATATGCCATCCTTACCGTCACGGTACACTGCATTGTACGTAGTACGGCGGTCGTTGCGTTTCCATATACCTACGTGCAGAACGTTCTTGCCTACGTTTATCTTGTCAGCGATGCGAACAACCTTGAACTTTCCATCGCGATAGAATATTATCACATCGTCAATGTCAGAACAGTTGCTTACAAACTCTGCCTTCTTCAGACCTGTACCAATGAAACCTTCTTGCCTGTCGATATAGAGCTTCTCGTTTGCCTCCACTACCTTCGTAGCTTCAATAGTGTCAAAGTTGCGTATCTCGGTCAAGCGAGGGTGCTCTGCTCCGTATTTACTCTTCAGATGTTCATACCACTCACAAGTTATATCTACCAGATGTTCCAAGTCGTGGTCTATCTGTTTTATCTCTGCCTCGATACGTGCTATCAACTCATCCGCTTGGTCTTTGGAGAACTTCAATATGCGCTTCATCTTTATTTCCATCAAGCGCAATATGTCCTCTTTACGTACTTCACGTACCAGCTGTGGATAATATGGTGTTAAACGCTCGTCAATGTGCTCACAGGCTTTATCCATAGAGTCTGCATTCTCATATTTCTTATCCTTGTAAATGCGTTCCTCTATAAATATCTTCTCTAAAGAACAAAAGAACAGTTGCTCTAACAGCTCTCCCTTTCGTATTTCTAATTCGCGCTGAAGGAGGTTCTTTGTCTGTTCAGTACTTGCCCTGAGCACATCGCTGACGGTAAGGAACTGTGGCTTTTTGTCCTTAATAACGCAACAGTTTGGCGAGATGCTTATCTCACAATCGGTAAAGGCATACAGCGCATCCAGAGTCTTGTCTGACGAAACACCTGGAGCAAGGTGCACCAATATCTCCACATTTGCAGCCGTAAGGTCCTCCACCTTGCGTACCTTAATCTTGCCTTTCTCTACCGCCTTGGTTATACTGTCAATCAAAGTCTCAGAGGTTTTAGAGAAAGGAATGTCTCTTATGACAAGTGTCTTCTGGTCTATCTTCTCTATCTTTGCACGCACTCGTACACTGCCTCCACGTTGTCCGTCGTTATAACGCGACACGTCTATGGAGCCTCCTGTAGGGAAGTCTGGATAAAGATGAAACTCTTCGCCTCTCAGATACGCCACAGCAGCATCACAAATCTCAACAAAGTTGTGCGGCATTATCTTTGAATTCAGTCCGACAGCAATACCCTCCACACCTTGTGCTAACAACAATGGGAACTTTACCGGCAGTGTTATCGGCTCTTTGTTACGTCCATCGTATGACATCTGCCAATCCGTTGTCTTTGGATTGAACACTGTTTCCAACGCAAACTTACTGAGACGAGCCTCTATATAACGTGGGGCGGCGGCTGATGAGCCTGTTAATATATTGCCCCAGTTACCTTGCGTGTCTATGAGCAGGTCCTTCTGTCCCATCTGTACCAATGCGTCACCAATGGAAGCGTCTCCATGTGGGTGAAACTGCATGGTGTGTCCTACGATGTTCGCCACTTTGTTGTAACGTCCATCGTCCATTCTTTTCATAGAGTGGAGGATACGACGCTGCACTGGTTTCAATCCATCCTCAATATGAGGAACGGCACGTTCCAATATAACGTAAGAAGCATAGTCCAAAAACCAATTCTGGTACATACCACTAAGATGATGTACTACAGAAGCGTCAAAACGATTGGCGGGACGGTAGTCTTTTGACTCCGTCTCGCCAATCTCTTCGGCTGATTCATCTACAGTGTGAGAATCAGCTGGCAATTCTATGTTTTCTTTTTTATGTTCGTCTTCCGGTGGAAGATTCTTCTCATCAGACATAGTGTAAAGTTATTATATTGTAGGTATCCCTTCTACTGGAAACTTGGGAATGATTGACCAGAATGTATAAAGGAATGGAGGGTCAAATCAAATACCAAGACGCTGTATGCAGGGATGCTTGTACGCTCTGTGCTCTTGTAAGCTAATTGATATGGCACGCATATCTCCCAACGATCGCCAGGGTGCATCATCTGTAAAGCTGTCGAGAAACCGTCTATCAGTCCGCTTACTTGATAGGCCGCTGGAATCATTGTTGCCGTATTATAGTTACCACTCCAAGATGTATCAAACTGATAACCTACTGCTCCATACGACAGCGAGCTGACATTATACGATGGTGACGGTATCAAGTTGCCTCTAACATGAACTCTTACCGAGTCCGTGTACAACGGAGACGCTGCGTACGAAGGTGAAGTACACTCATCATGTTCTTCACTTTGACTTATGACATGGGCTATTATGTAGTCCGTATGCTGCCCCTCCGTAGTAGCATCTTTAGACAAGTCCTTTATCAACTTCCACTTGGTGGGATTTACTGCTATACTATCAAGCGCACGCTGATACTGTTGTTCAAAATAAGCATCATTCTTTGCTTGCCAATCATTATATTCAGTATTAGTGTCTTCACTCTCTGAACATGACGCAAAGAGCAACATGGCTAAGCCTGACAGCAAAGTTAACAGTACATTTCTCATCTTGTTTTCGTTCGTTTGGATTATGAGTGGTTCTGAAAATCTTTTTCACTTTTCAGAACCACCCTTATATTAACGTCAAGAAGATTAGAGTCTCTTCAGCAGTGAAGTGATAGAAACCTGATCTTCAATGATGCCACGCAACTCTGAAACGTTTACGCGTTTCTGCTCCATCGTATCACGATAACGCAGTGTCACGGTGTTATCTTCCAACGTTTGGTGGTCAACGGTAACGCAGAACGGTGTACCTATGGCGTCCTGACGACGATAACGCTTACCTATCTGATCCTTCTCCTCATACTTACAGTTGAAGTGGAACTTAAGATCGTTCATTATCTCCTGTGCTTTCTCAGGTAGTCCATCCTTCTTTGTCAGTGGGAAGACAGCGAGTTTTACAGGTGCAAGGGCTGCTGGAAGATGCAAAACGGTACGTGTCTCACCATTCTCCAACTTCTCTTCTTCGTAAGAATGGCACATGATAGAGAGGAACATACGGTCTACACCTATAGAGGTCTCTATGACATACGGAGTATATGACTCGTTAATCTCTGGGTCGAAGTATTTAATTGACTTGCCTGAGAACTTCTCATGCTGTGACAGGTCGAAGTTAGTACGAGAGTGTATACCCTCCACTTCCTTAAAGCCGAATGGCATACGGAACTCGATATCAGTAGCGGCATTAGCGTAGTGCGCCAGCTTGTCATGGTCGTGGAAACGATAGTTTTCTGCCCCGAAGCCAAGATTCTGGTGCCACTTCATACGTGTTTCTTTCCACTTTGCAAACCAGTCAAGCTCTGTTCCAGGTTTAATGAAGAACTGCATCTCCATTTGTTCAAACTCACGCATACGGAATATAAACTGACGCGCAACGATTTCGTTACGGAATGCCTTACCTATCTGGGCGATACCGAACGGTATCTTCATACGACCAGTCTTCTGTACGTTAAGGTAGTTCACAAAGATACCCTGTGCAGTCTCTGGACGAAGGTATATCTTCATTGAGCTATCAGCAGATGCTCCCATCTCGGTAGAGAACATAAGATTAAACTGACGTACATCAGTCCAGTTGCGAGTTCCTGATATAGGGCATACAATCTCTTCATCAAGGATTATCTGCTTCAGCATATCAAGATCCATATCATTCATCGCCTTTGAGTAACGAGCGTGTAGGTCGTCAAACTTTTTTTGGTTTTCAAGCACACGAGGATTAGTCTGGCGGAACTGTTCTTCATCGAAGCTGTCGCCAAACTTTTTCTTCGCTTTGGCTATTTCCTTGGCAATCTTATCCTCATACTTTGCCATTTGGTCTTCGATGAGGACGTCCGCACGATAACGCTTCTTTGAGTCACGGTTATCAATAAGTGGATCATTGAATGCATCAACGTGACCTGACGCCTTCCAAATAGTAGGATGCATGAAGATAGCAGAATCTATACCGACAATGTTATCATGCAACAAAACCATTGACTGCCACCAGTACTGCTTGATGTTATTCTTCATCTCTACGCCATTCTGACCATAGTCGTATACTGCGCCCAAACCGTCGTAGATATCACTTGAAGGGAACACGAAACCGTACTCTTTGCAGTGACTTACTATTTTCTTGAAAACGTCTTCTTGTTGTGCCATTGTTTTACTAATATATTAAGTTGTTTATTTTTCGTACAAAGTTACTACTTTTTATTGAATGACAGTCGTTTTTTTCGTACTTTTTAACCTACATAACGGTATTTCCGTACTTTCACACTCCTTTTTCTTTTTCTTTGCGAGCTATATCAGTTTGCTTTCTCTGATATATACATTATTCTGACGAGTCTTATATTCTCATCTGAATAGTCACCATCAAACTCTCGATAGGCTTCTTGCAGATCGTCTGTCTCTGCTTCTTCAAAGTATGAATATATATCATTGAACTCATCCTCGTCCATTATATCGTCAACGCAATAGTCTATATTCAGTTTTGTTCCGCTATATACTATCGCCTCCAGTTCGTCAAGCAGCTCATTAAACTTTATTCCCTGTGACTTTGCTATATCGTCGAGTGCCATTTTTCTGTCAACACACTGCACTATCTTCAGCTTTCGCATCGAGTTCTTGGCGACACTGCGCACTCTCATATCCATGGGTCGTACTATGTCGTTCTCCTCACAGTACTTTTTTATAAGACTACAGAAAGGCTGTCCATATCTTTTCGCCTTTCCCTGCCCTACTCCCTGCACATTAAGCAGTTCTTGAAGCGACACTGGATATATAGTAGCCATCTGCTCCAAAGAGCCTTCCATAAACACTATATACGGCTGTACATGATGCTTTGCAGCCTCACTTTTACGTAGATCCTTCAGCATTGCATACAATGTAGGATCTAACGCGCCACTACCGCCTGACGGTCCCTCTGCATTTTCATCGCTAAAGTCATTGTCTTCTGTTACGAAGAACGGTGTAGGCGACTTCATCCACTTCTTTCCTGCTGCCGTTATCTTCAGGTTTCCGTAGGTCTCTATATCTTTTTTAATATATCCGTCTACTATAGCCTGTCGTAAGATAGGATTCCACAGGCGGTCGTTCATGCCCTCTCCGCAGCCAAAGTCTGGCAAGAGATGGTGCTTATGTGCTTCCATATCATCTGTAGAGCGGCCTTTTATAAAATCGAAGACATGCTTGCTGCGATAGTTTTCCTTTAGAGCTTTTATAGCTGTTAGCATTGCCTGTAGTCCCTTTGTGGCTTCTATCTTCTGCTTAGGATGCAGACAGTTGTCGCAGTTTCCGCAATTATCTTTCGGATAATCTTCGCCAAAATACTTCAACAGCATCTTTCTTCTACATATAGAAGACTCTGCATAAGCTGCCGTTTCCTGCAACAGATGACGTCCTATCTCCTGTTCCGTCACCTGTTTGCTATCCATAAACTTCTCTAACTTTTGCAGGTCTTTCTGAGAATAAAATGCTATGCATATACCCTCACCACCGTCTCTGCCAGCACGTCCCGTCTCCTGATAGT
>CAKQDQ010000055.1 GCA_934229335.1 uncultured Prevotella sp. | reverse complement strand
GTACTAAGCTCTCGGCGCACCATGAGCCTACACCGCCCACTCCTACTACTATTACTCGACAAGACGCCAGATGTCGCGTCATGTCTGTACCTAAAAGCAACTCTACCCTATTGAATATGTCTTGCATATATATATATAATATAATGTGTGTGTTATTGTTTCTCCCAATACTTCATGGCTGATTCTATCACTGGTGCCATGTCGTAATAACGATATTGCGCCAGTCTGCCACCAAAGACTACGTTTGTTTCCTGCGTCGCCATGGAGCGATACTGCTCCGCCAGAGCATTGTTACGCTCGTCGTTGACAGGATAATACGGTTCCATTCCCTCGTGATATTCTTCTGAATACTCTTCGCTGACCACTGTTTTAGGATTTAGATACACCTCTTGTCCGAACGTTTCAAAGTGCTTGTGCTCTATAACGCGCGTGTAAGGCACGTCAAGGCTGGTATAGTTTACCACGGCATTGCCTTGAAAGTTAGGGACATTCTCTACACGTGTCTTAAACGCTACCGTGCGCCAGTCTAAGCGACCATGGCTATAGGCGAAATATTCGTCGAGTGGACCTGTATATACTAACCTCTCTGCCACCTCATGCCAATGATCTCTTAGCGGTGCGCCTACTATGGAGGTGTCATTGAAGAAGTCTGTCCCCGTCATGCACTCGCACCCCTCAAGAAGACGGTTCACCAAACTATTATAGCCTCCCACAGGAATACCTTGATACAAGTCGTTGAAGTAATTATTGTCAAAAGCAAAGCGCACAGGCAGACGCTTGATGATAAACGCTGGCAACTCAGTGCACTTACGTCCCCATTGCTTCTCGGTATATTCCTTAATCAGACGTTTATAAATGTCGCGACCTACCAGTATCAATGCCTGTTCCTCAAGGTTTTTAGGCTCTCGTTGGCGCAAAGTGCCGTCGCTGTCACGCTGCATAAGGGCGTTGACAGCCTCTGCCCTCTGGCTGTTTATCTTAGCCATGGCGTCTGCTGGCGTAACGGTTCCCCACATTTGGTAAAAGGTGTTCATATTGAACGGCAGATTATACAACCGACCATGGTAATTGGCTACAGGCTGATTGATGTAACCATTAAACTCCGCAATAGAGTTAACAAAATCCCATACCTCGCGGTTTGAGGTATGAAAGATATGCGCACCATACTTATGCACATTGATACCCTCAATGTTTTCACAATAGACATTGCCGCCAAGATGCTCTCGTTTGTCTATCACGAGGCATCGCTTGCCATGTTGCCTTGCCATATATGCAAAGGTAGCCCCAAAGAGTCCAGAGCCAACAATTAGGTAATCATAATTCGTCATAAGTTTGCGCAGTAAGTAGTAATGGGTGCAAAGTTACTATTTTTTTACGACATACCAAAGAGGCACGAGCACGAAGTAAGCGTATGTCTGAATTATTTTCAAGGTCATATCCGCTTTATATTCTTCATCTTTCATTTGTATATGTAAAAAAAAAACTATAACTTTGCAACAAAATTTATATTAATGGCGAAAATAAAATTATACATATTACTGCTGCTCGGACTACTGATGGTAACACCTGCCAGCGCAGTACTGAAGGAAGACAGTCTCAGTAACACACTGAAGATACTACGTAGCGAGCTGACAAAATACCACGACGAGTACGGTCAGCGACAAACTATGATGAAGAAAGAGGAGCTGAGAGTGTTCTCTACGCTCATACAGACGGTGCAAAACAGTAACCAAAACGCCTTGATGCTCTACTCGCAGAAAGATGGTTACGTGTTCGACCTGTCGTATGCCTGTCACGAGGCGATAAGTGCCTATAAGGACTTTGAGCGACACTTGATACCGTTTACTTCTGTCGTAGAACGCAACGAGAGGGAGATGGCGAGGATTGACAGCCTCATACAGTGTCTGAAGTCTATGCCTGTGATGATGCTTACCCCACAAGCGAAGGTAGACCGCGATGTTTGTCTGGCATTGGCGGTTAATACCCGACGTATGATTATGGAGGAAAAGGACCAGTTGTCGGAATATATCACCTACTATAAGATGACGGAGAGACGACTGAAGAGCCTTAACGACTACGCCAACAGTAAGTACGGCGAACTGCAAAACAGTATTTTTGTTAACGGAGGCGACAACTATTTCTCTATACTATCACGTCTGCGCGACTACTACTCGGAGACGAGAGAGACGATAGACGAGAAATATAACAGCTACGGTAACGTGCGCTCGCAATGGGACGCAAAGTGGATGCTGGGCGTGTTCATCGTCATCCTGTTCTATGGCATGGTGGCTGTGGCTCTTAACCAGCTGATAGTACGGTGGCTTGCCACTAAACTGGTACGACGAGGCGTGCTCGGCGAAGCTGGTAAATGGTTCTTAGAGAAACGCACGGGCGTCATACTCGCCTCTACTGCCGTTACGTTCGCCATACTGTTGGGCATAGTTCAGGCAGTGGCTAAACAGGACTTCCTTATCTTAGCGTCATCACTGCTGGTGCAGTTCGCATGGCTCATGAGCGTTATCATCATCTCTACGCTGCTCAGAGTGGAGACAAAAAGAATGTTGAAGACGCTGCTTCTGTATATGCCACTGCTGGTCAACGGATTCCTTGTGATAAGTTTCCGCGTGGTACTGATACCTAACACGCTGGTCAACCTCATATTCCCACCGATACTGTTAACGTGCTGCCTGTGGCAATGGTACACACTACGCAAATACAAGGGAGCGGTAGACCGTAGCGACAGAACCTATGCGTCGTTCTCACAGTTTGTATTCTTAGTGTCACTGTGCTGTTCTATGGTAGGATATACACTGTTGTCTGTACAGATTCTGATATGGTGGATAATGCAGCTGACATGTATCCTGACCATTGTGTGTCTGCGCGACTGGTTCAAAGGCTACGCCATAGTACACAAGCTGAACGAGCGTCCTATTACGGAGACATGGTATCACAACATCATCTATTGGGTTGCTCTGCCAGCATCAGCAGTAGGCTCTGTTGTACTGAGCCTATATTGGGCTGCGGACGTGTTCAACCTGACAGATCTTACGTTGACATTGTTCACCGAACACTTTATTGACACCCCTAACTTTAAGGCAAGCATATTCGGCATCGCAATGGTTGTAGTGCTGTGGTTCGTATTTAACTACATCAATCATACTGCCAAAGCTTTCACGAAATATTTGCTTGAGCAGCGTGATGCGGAAAATGCCGCCCAGAAGTTTATGATGGTGAAGAACGTGATGCAGGTTATAATATGGGGCGTATGGTTCATTATATCTCTCGCTATCTTCGACATCTCAAGCCAATGGCTCGTGATTATATCTGGAGGTTTGTCTACTGGTATCGGTTTCGCCTCAAAGGATATACTGGAAAATATCTACTATGGCATATCACTGATGATGGGTCGTATAAAAATTGGCGACCTTATCGTCTGCGATGGTGTAAGAGGTACGGTATCAAGCATATCATATACATCTACAATGATTGACACTGTAGATGGCTCGGTGATTGCATTTCAAAACTCACAACTCTTCACTAAAAACTATAAGAACATGACTCGCAACCACGGTTATGAGTTACATATGCTCGATGTTGGCGTGGCTTACGGCACTAACGTAGCGGAAGCTAAGAAGATGATTATCGAAGCGGTAAACAAACTGGACTGCATCGACAAGGCAAAGGGCTGTAAGGTGGTGCTGAAAGAGCTGGCAGACTCTGCTCTTGTGCTGAAAGTGATAGTGTGGGTGGATGTTTTCACACAGTATTCTGACGACGGCATCATACTGGAGTGCATATACAACACTCTTAATGACAATAATATAGAGATACCATTCCCACAAACTGACGTACACATAAGAAGTGTTGTGCAACCTGAAATGTTTGAAAAGAAATGAGAAGAATGATATTGTGTAGCGTGATGCTGGCTGCAACGTCGGTTGGGGCAGAAGTAAGGGCTGCGTCAACAACCTCGGATGGGGAGGTAGAAACAATAACAGCACATGAACAAACCGCCGACTCTTTGGTAGCACACGACCTGCGTAGCCACGGCATAACGTTCTCACACGACAACAGCGTCACACTGTTTGCAAGCGGACAAGAGAAGTTTGACGATATGTTTCAGGCCATAAGGCAAGCCAGAAGTAGCGTACATCTGGAATACTTCAACTTCCGTAACGACTCCATAACGGCGGAACTGGTAAAAATACTTGCTGAGAAAGTGAAAGAAGGCGTTGAAGTAAGAGCACTGTTCGACGCTTTTGGCAACGAGTCGAACAATCGCCCGCTACGCGAAAAGCACCTAAAGGACATACGAAGCAAGGGCATCGAGATATACACTTTCGACCCCTTGCGCTTTCCTTGGATAAACCACGTGTTCCATAGAGACCACAGGAAGATTGTGGTAATAGACGGACAAATAGCCTATACAGGCGGAATGAACGTGGCAGACTACTATATACATGGAACGAAAGTGGTAGGAGCATGGCACGATATGCACTGCCGAATAGACGGAGAAGAGGTCAACACACTGCAAAGGATATTCCTTCGTATGTGGAAGAAGGTGACTAAACAGGACATTCACGGTGCACAGTACTACCGAGGCTATCGACCTGCGGAGTATTTCAGCGGCCTGCGACCAGACACAACGGCTACAGCGTACCACAAAATGGTGGGGATTATAAACCGAGAACCACACCGCACTAACAAAATTATGCGCCAGTTCTACATCTCCGCACTTGACAACGCTAAGGACAGCATTAAGATTCTTAATCCATACATGACCCTTACCCACTCTGTAAAGAAAGCTATCAAGAGGGCATTGGCACGCGGAGTGAAGATGGACGTTATGATAGCGGAGAAGAGTGACATTCCGTTGTCGCCTGATTGCTCTTTCTATCACCTGCACTGGATGATGAAACGCGGTGCTAACGTATACATATACCAAGGCGGTTTCCATCATACTAAGATAATAATGGTAGACGGTCGCGTATGTACAGTAGGTAGTTGTAACCTCGACTCAAGGTCCTTGAGCTGGGACTATGAAGCTAACGCAGTAATACTGGACAAGAATACCACTGCGGAACTAATGAGGCTGTTCGACAATGACAAGAAAAAGAGCTTCGTATTGACACCAGAGAAATGGGACTCATGGCGCACTCGCTGGCAGAAGACAAGAGGATGGCTCGCACATCTGTTGGAGATATGGCTATAAGTAAACCTCTATATGTTTATGAGTTAACCCCTAATAAAACATTATACTTATGCAATCATTTGACACACTCGATGCCTATTGGCAGGACATACATAAAATTCCATCGCTTTCTGATGATGAAGAGCGCGCTTTAGCAGAGCGAATACAACGGGGAGACGACCGAGCCTTGGAAAAACTCGTTACCTCTAACCTGCGCTTCGTGGTCAGTATAGCACGCCAGTATGTTGACAAGGGACTGAAAATGGACGACCTTATCAGCGAAGGTAATATCGCTCTGATGCTCGCAGCAAAGAGATGGCACCCTAAGGACGACGAGAGATTCGTTAACTATGCCGTATGGGACGTCAGAAAAGCTATGCAAGAGGCGTTGCCAGAGCAAGGTCCCATGATGACATTACCTAAGAATGGACAGGAAGAAACAAAGAATATACGACGCTTCTCTACAGACGCACCACTGCACCCAGGCCAGACTAACACCTTCGGAGACCTGCTAAAGGCAGGGAAACCGCTAACAGACGATGCCACACAGCATAACGAAGTGAGCTTCGCACTGACACAAGCAATGCACGTTCTCAACGAAAGAGAACTGGCTGTGATAACGGCTTTCTACGGAATAGGTGCCGAAGACCATAAGACAATGGCGGAGATTGCGGAAGAGAGAGGACTGAAGCGCGAACGCGTTAGACAGATAAGGAAGACTGCGGAGCGCAAGATGAGAAGGATAATGAAGCAAACTGAACATACTTTATGAAAAAAATAATTTTAGCACTGGCACTGCTTGCCACTATGACTGTGTCTGCACAACCACAAGGCAAGCCTGATATGCCACCTCAGAACGCAAGCAATAAAGAGCAGAAGAAAGAGAAAAAGAAGAAGGAAAAGACAGAGAATGTGACAACGCAAAGGGTGTATCTCTATGGCGTTGCAATGTCAATGCGAGACTCTGTAGTGTATATCACCGACGAACTGATGCTTGACAACGCCGCAATACACAAGAAAACAAAGTTCCTGGAAAACCGTGATATGCTGTCAGCACAGTTAGAACAGCACATGACAAAGAAGGGAGAGAAGAACCGTTTGTGCAGTGTTACATTCGCAACAAGCGTAAAGACTCTTGACAAAAAGTACCTTAAACAGGTGGAGAAGCTGAAAAAGAAAGGCTATCTCGTAAAGAGCGTAGGACAAGGAGAATTTCGTTTCACGCCAATAGCGCAATAAGTACGATGGACTACGAAATAGGTGGACACCACGTAAGGGTGCTCTCTGAATATGGTAACGATTCGTTTGACAAACTACTACCCTCCTTTAGCAACTTCATAATTAGCGAAAAGGAGGACAGTACGCCAATGTTGACAGTATCACTGCTACAAAAATTACCGACATTCCCAGAGAAAGAGTGCCGTCATATCACTGACAGCGACACAGGAAACGGTATAATTCGCGTATCCAGAACTACCGATGGGAGCTATCAATTCATAATATGTAACGTCGCAGGAAAGCCTTGCGCGCTGCTGCAAAGCACCGCTACTTTCGAGCAATGCCGCTGCGCTATAAGGGGCAACGAGGCTGACAAACGCTACGGGATGAATAGTGTGATGATGATAGCATACGCATTTCGGGGCGCGCTATGCGACACATTGCTTATCCATGCCTCTGTAGTACGCCACAAAGAGAAGGCTTATGCGTTCACAGCAGTAAGTGGAACAGGTAAAAGTACACAGGTATCAAACTGGCTTAACAACATAGAGGGGTGCGATCTCATTAATGACGACAACCCAATAGTACGCATACACAACGGCAACGTGATGCTGTACGGCTCACCATGGAGCGGAAAGACAGCGTGTTACCGTAACATCCGCGTGCCGTTAGGAGCTATAATAAAGATAGAAAGAGCCACAACAAACTACGTAACACCACTCACCCCACTCGACGCCTTTGTGGTATTGCTGACGGCTTGCTCCACTATAAGGACAGACGAACTGATATATAAGAACCTCGGCGACGTGGTAACAGCGGTCATAGAGCACACTACCATGGCGACATTGCACTGTCTGCCCAATGCAGAATCGGCAATGGTATGCCGCAAATATCTTGAAGAATAAGCCCAACAAGGATGTAATAACCCTATTAATACATAAACAGGGGAATAAACAACAATAATAACAATATGCGTGATTTATCCATATCAAGCACAGACTACAAGATGTTGCCACTGTTATGTGAATACGTCAGCAACGGCAAGACGGTGATATTGCCTTTACGCGGATACAGTATGCGACCGTATCTTGAGGATAACCGTGACAAGGCTTTGCTTGCTCCGCTACCCGAAACGCTACGCATTGGCGACGTAATCTTAGCGCACTTGAGCTATAACGACACCTATGCCCTACACCGAATAACGGCTATTCAAGGCGACACAATAGTAATGTGCGGTGACGGGAACTACACACCAGAGGTAATATCTCGCAAAGATGTGAAAGCTATAGCAAAGGGATTCTACCGTAAAGGGAGAACGACATTAGAGAGTGTAGACAGTAAAGCATACATCATATACTGGCGAACATGGGTCATTATGAGACCCATAAGGCGGTATTTGCTATATATATGGAGGCTGATAAACAGAAAATAACCAACAAACGATATGCGAATAATAGAAGGACTTGACAGACGTGAGGTGTGCGGAGAAGCCATCCTCGTGCCTATTGGCGAGAAAGCAGTAGACTTTACCAAACTGATTTCGCTTAATGACAGCTCACTCTATCTCTGGAAACAGATGGAAGGTAAAGACTTTACGGCAGAAATGCTGGTAAAAGCACTGCTCGATGAGTATGAAGTAAGCAAGGAACAGGCAACGCAAGACGTTGAGACATTCCTTGCACAGTTAAAAGAAGAAAAACTAATAAAGGAGTAAGGAGCACCGAAACACCACGAAGTGTTCCCCCCACAATAACATAATAGAGATGTATAGAACAAACACCTGCGGAGAACTCCGCATTGAAAACGTAGGACAGACCGTAACACTTGCAGGCTGGGTACAAGGAGTGCACAATCTTGGCGCACTGACTTTCGTTGACCTGCGTGACCGTTACGGCATCACACAGCTGGCGTTTAATGAAGACGCGCCAGAGGAACTGAAGGAAAAAGCACGCCGTCTCGGTCGTGAGTTCGTTATACAGGCAATAGGTACTGTTACCGAACGCTACTCAAAAAACAAGAAACTCGCTACCGGAGACATCGAAATCGTTGTCAATGAGCTTAACATCATAAGCGAAAGCGCAACTCCTCCATTCACAATAGAGGACAATACCGACGGTGGAGACGAGCTTCGCATGAAGTATCGCTACCTTGATCTGCGCCGTTCTTGCGTAAGAAAGAATCTGGAGTTGCGTCACCGCATGACAATACTCATTCGTAACTTCCTCGACTCACGTCAGTTTATCGAGGTAGAGACCCCTATCCTTATCGGTTCTACCCCTGAGGGCGCACGCGACTTCGTTGTTCCTTCACGCATGAACCCAGGTCAGTTCTACGCTCTTCCACAGAGTCCCCAGACCCTGAAGCAGCTGCTGATGGTATCAGGCTTCGACCGTTACTTCCAGATAGCCAAGTGCTTCCGCGACGAAGACCTTCGTGCAGACCGTCAGCCAGAGTTCACTCAGATAGACTGCGAGATGTCATTTGTAGACCAAGAAGACGTAATAGCAATCTTCGAGGAAATGGCTCGCCACCTCTTTAAGGAGGTTCGTGGCGTTGAGCTGCCTGCAAAACTGCGCCAGATGACATGGCATGAAGCTATGGCAAAATATGGTTCAGACAAGCCAGACCTGCGTTTCGGCATGGAGTTCGTAGAACTTATGGACGTGCTGAAGCTCGGAACGTTCCAGGTTTTCGACAATGCAGAATACATAGGCGGTATCGTTGCCGAAGGCTGCGCTACCTATACGCGTAAGCAGCTCGACCAACTCACAGACTTCGTAAAGTCACAACAGGTTGGCGCAAAAGGCCTTGTTTACATCAAGGTAAATGCAGACGGCAGCATAAAGTCAAGCATTGACAAGTTCTACACCGCTGAACAGTTACAGGCAGTAGCAGAGAAAGCAGGTGCAAAGGCAGGCGATCTTATCCTCATCCTTTCTGGTGACAACGCCAACAAGACCCGTATTCAGCTCTGCTCACTGCGCTTAGAGATGGGTAAACGCCTCGGTCTCATGGACAAGAACAAGTTTGAGTGCCTTTGGATTATAGACTTCCCACTCTTTGAATGGAGTGATGAGGAGCAGCGTCTTATGTCTACGCACCACCCCTTCACCATGCCTAACCCTGACGACATACCACTTCTTGACACCGATCCAGCCAAGGTACGCGCCAAAGCCTACGATTTCGTTTGCAACGGCATAGAAGTCGGCGGTGGTTCACTACGTATCCACGATGGTAAGCTACAGGCTAAGATGTTTGAAGTGCTTGGATTCACCCCCGAACGCGCCATGGCTCAGTTCGGATTCCTTATCAACGCCTTCAAATACGGTGCGCCACCACACGCAGGTCTTGCCTTCGGACTCGACCGTTTCGTCAGCATCATGGCAGGACTCGACAGCATACGCGACTGCATAGCATTCCCTAAGAACAACAGCGGACGTGACGTTATGCTCGATGCTCCATCTGCTATAGACCAGAAGCAGCTCGATGAGCTACAGCTAAACATTGTAGAAAAAGCGTAAGGATATATTGTAAACGCACACAACAATATTTAATGACATATTAAAGGCAAAATACATATTCCGTATAGAGAAACGTATTTTACCGTTGACATTAGTCAAAAATACATGAGTTAGGGGCATCTTTTTTTACGAAAAGATGCCCTTTTACGTTTTTAATCATTACCTTTGCACATACAATATGAAACTATCCCATGCTAAGAGTAAAGTATTTTAACTAAGGGACAGCAAGAAGGTAAATAAAAATACATAAAGAAAATGGCAGAGAAAACAACAAAGAAGACCGTAGCTGCAAAGACAACAACAGCTAAGAAGACAACAAGAACATGTGCAACTAAAACTACTGCTACTAAGGCAGCAGCTAAAAAGGCAGCTGTAATCTATGTTAACGCTGAGAATGCTGGTTTCCGCGCTGGTGACGTTTACCAGATTCTTGCAGCATCAGAGGTAGCACTGTCTGCCGCTGAGATAGCAGAAGCTGCAAAAGTTGCAGTAGAGGACGTTTACCTCGGAATAGGCTGGTTGCTCAAAGAGGGTAAGATCGCTGCTACAGAGGATAACAAGGTTGTTCTCGCTTAAGCAACGTTACGTCCTAATATAAGGGCTATAGATACATTTCTGGGTAGGGAACCGAAAGCATTTGCAGTCCAAATCACACATATTAGATTACAATCTGCGCCCTACGCATTAATACAATAAAAGAGCATGAAAAGCATACGGAGTAGCTACTCCCTAAGCATCTCATGCTCTTTATTTTTTTATTAAGTGACGATAAAGAAATAACTTGGTACAATTTAATGAGATAAATAATAATTATGACAATGTTGTCTTGTTATATCTTTTGGGATATTTTGGGGTCATCCATCAGTCGCAATGTTCACATTGCTCTTTCTTCATGTCTCCAAACTTTCTCAAAAATCTATAACATAAACTATACCAAGTTATTTTTTCACCGTTACTAACCTATCTTTTTTATCTAACCAGAAATATGTCGTGCTCCACCCATATCCTTAAGATTCTTACAGAAGCCTATCCGCAAGCCATGCCCCTGCGCCGAATAGCACTCAACGTCTATAACATCACCAACACCCTCTTTGACCCTCAGGACAAGGACCACATATATTCTCTCGTAGCCGAATGGTTAAGAACGGAGAGTATGAAACGCGGTGGCACTGTGATGAAGGCAGAAACCAAGGGGTGGTATAAGCTCAACGCTGCATCCCCCCAGGCACAGCAACTACTGTTGGAGTTTATGCCTAACGAAGAAGACGAATGGATGATGTAACGTCAACATTCTGAGGCGTTAGTCAATAAACTTCTGTTCTATACGTCCATTAAGATACTTCATAGCGACAGAAGAGAACAGCTCCGTATTGTCTGTGCGCTTCTTAATGTCGTTCAGTTTATCTTCAAAACGGTGTAAGAAAGCCTCCTTACTATTAATATGCTTGGCTTCAGTCTTACCCGCCATCTGCCCAGTACTCTTTCTATAAGTTGTATTGTCTATATAGTTTACTATCTCCTTTGCAGCAGAAAGCGCAACGCTGTCATATTTATCCGTCACCTTTCCATACAGCTCATCGTGTACAAAGATAACGTCTTGCGGAATATTCCTTTGCAGACCGTCACGCAGATGCTCCTCCACCTTATTCAATGCGTCAATGACCAGCTTAGCGTATTCTTTTGCAGGAACGCCCTTATCGTTAGGCTCTTTTACCCATACCTTGCCGTCTTCGTACCATACCTTATTAATATAGTCGCGCGCTACTTGATAGCCAGCGTCTTCCATCGCCTCTACAGCCTGTTTCTTCATGATACATGCCACGTGCGCCGCTATTCGCTCGTACTTAGAATGTAACACGAAGTCTACCAGTTCTGCATTATCTACAAAGAACTCGTCAGGCGCACTCAATCCCAACACCATAGGGTCGAAAGTAAAGTGGAACGCCAAGTCGTGACAGAAGCCCGCCAAGGTGAGATAGAACGAACACAGCAGCCTTTCGTCATCATCCATCACCTCACGTGCCTTCGGCTCCATCAGTGGGTTGTTCGACTTTTTATTACGGTTTCTGCCATCTTTATCCGTCCAGAAATAGCCCGACAACGCCTTTGCGGCAGAAGCGTCGCCGTCAAGCAGACGTTCCGTTTGTTCCAGAATAAAGCGTTCCTGTTGCGCCTCAGTCATATTGATTACCGAGTCAATAACTACATCACTAAAAAATTTCTCTTTTAGCAGTAAGAAAAAATCCTGTATTGCTTTTTTTGTTTCGTCCATGGTTAGTCGATGTTATTAGTTGTCTATTTAAGGAAATACTTTCGTTGTTACAAAAGTAGTAAATTCTCTTCAAGCGTGCAAATGATAAAGTTTTTTTAACAACTACATTTTGAAAAATAATGTTTTAGTGACGGTAAAGAAATAATCTGGTACAATTCAGCTGAGTGTATTTCACCCCCTTTGCGATAACAGCCCTTTCGCAGTGCGAAAGCAGCCCTTTCGTAATACGATTAGGGCCTAATCGCAATGCGATTAAGCCCTAATCATAAATGGTCTATATTATATAGGGTGGTTCTATAAATTCCCACCGTTATATAAAACTTATTTTTCATAAGATCGTTTTGTTATCTTTCGGTCTCTTTTCGGCTCAAAGCGTAAGTTCACTCAGACGTTATGCGCGGCATAAGTCAATGGTCTTTACACCCCCTCCGCTTCGTTTCTCCCCCGTTTATATAACAAAGCTAATTTATAGAACCACCCTATATGTATTAAACGAATGTGCCGCTGGCTTAACGTTCAGGTATTTATTGCCTATCTTTACTGACAGTGTCACGGTATCGTCAGTAAAGTTTCCTACCGTCACGTAGTACTGTCCCGACGCTTTTCTGAACACCACAACAGGCGTCTTGCTCAGCTCACGACCAGCGTAGGCTATCATCTCTGTTCCCTTTGTCACAAAATGGCTGAAGTGTTTGTAGGCGTAATACTCCGCAGTATAGCGCATCTTACGTGTCTTGCCGTCCACCTGTATCATGGCGTTCTGTGTCCATCCCCACGGAGATATGCCGTTATCCTTCAAGATGAAGTTCCAGTTGTAATATTCGTCGCAACCATTGCCAATGTTATCTGACAGTAGGAAGAAGGTATGCTCACCCGCTTTCCAGTCCATTGAGCCATTGCCACACTCGCTCTCGCTCACCATAAAGCGGTGGTTAGGGTAACGCTGGCGCATGGCAGGAAGGTTGTTACGACACTCCCACTGTGTTCCTATTCCCTTCACGTTGCTCTGCAAGGTTTTGTTGTCGAGTATCTTCTCTACGTAATCAAGGCGGTTAGTGTTAAACGTTCCTATCCATAGTTCTACCTCTGGGTGTTTTTTAGCAAGCGTAGGCGCGAGATAGTCGTTATTAAAGCGTAGCGTTCCTTCTGCCGTCCATGGGCAACCAGGATATGGGGTGTATGAGTATGCCTCGTTCTGATACATCACCTTTGTTATGTTCAGGCCTTCTTCCTTGTAAAGCTCTATGAAACGACAGAACATATCAGCGTAACACTGCAAGTATCGGGGGTCTTGTATGAAGTAATCTTGCGTGGCGAGTCGACGTGGGAACACTCCGTTTCTGTCGCCAAGTAGCTTCATCTCGTCGGCATCAAGATTCTTACCGTCGTCCATATATAGCAAGTAGCCCTGACGTGGGTCCATATTGTTGAACTTATTGGGCGACACGGGGTAGTCATGGTTTATCTTCATCCATGTAGGTGGGCTCCAGGGGCTCATGAAGAGCTGCAGATTGGGCTGGTACTTTTGTGCAGCGCGCGCCAACGGTATGATGTTTCGTTTGTCGTGCTCAATGTTAAAGTACTTTAGTGCAAAGTCTCCGTCTACCTCGTCGCAGCTGTACCATGCACGCGCATAGTCATTAGCATTCATTGACACACGTCCGAGCGTAAACTTCAAGTCGCCTGATGGGTCGAAGATGTTATACATTATCTCATCTTGTTCCTTCCTTGTCAGCATATTGAAGGCGTCCCAGTCCAACTCATTGAAGGTGGTGCCGAAGCCCATAAACGCTGTTCCCCTACTCTGTGCATTGACCTCTGTCACTACCTTTCCCACCGCCTTTGTTGACAAGATAGTTTTACCCTGTACCCAAGGCTGTTTCTCTGTTGTGGTGAATGTTGTCACCTTTTGCGCCCATGTGCCCAATACGGCAAAGAGGGCGATGGCTGTTAGTGTGGTTTTCTTCATATTAAGTATCTGTTGTTTTGTTGGCAAAGGTACGTCATTATTTTGCTCCACCAAAGTTTTATCGTCACAAAGTCCGTCCCTTTACCACATTATACTTGTTTTGATACTTGCCGACACCTCTTTTGTTACATTTTTATCCCTGTTTCACACTTATCTTCTTTAGCTAACAACGATGTTACATTTGTGGTGACAAGATGGCTTATAGCTATCTCTATTGTATTTTTACGTGGTAAGAAATGTAACAAATGATGTCTTTTTACAATCTGTCAGTCTCTTTGTGACAATAATTTTTGGCACAGCAACACATAAAGATTAATTTTGCCTTCGAAAGCGTTGCTGATACGAAAAAAAAGTAATAACTTTGTCAATGATGTTAAGTCACTACCAGTTAGTCACTAAATCATAAGCTAAAAGATTATGAACAAAAAGGCATTTCTCACATCATTGGTATATCGCTTGATATTGTTAGCTGTCTTACTGACAATACACCTTAGTAGTATTCGTGGTGCTTTCGTGTACCATTCTCTCCCCACTCAGTCGCTGTTGCCTGTAGCTACGGTACAC
>CAKQDQ010000054.1 GCA_934229335.1 uncultured Prevotella sp. | reverse complement strand
GAGTACCCTGAAGTATCTCTGTTACTACCTTTGAACTTGGCGCAGGCGAGAAGCCAAGCATTGTCAATGCGCTAACAGCCTCATCACGTACCTCTACGTTAACTGTCGGAGCTGCCGCCGCTGCGCCCGCAGTCTCAAGGTCAGCAATGATGCCACATTCGGTCATTTTGTCTCGAAGGTCTACTATGATGCGCTGCGCTGTCTTCAGACCTATTCCCTTTACCGACTTCAGAGCTTTCTCATTGCCAGTGGATATTATGTTAACAAGCTCCGTAGGCGATGATGCACTGAGTATCATACGTGCGGTATTGCTTCCCACTCCGCTTACAGTTATCAGCATACGGTATATATCTCGTTCCTGCTTATTGTAAAAGCCGTACAGCGTGTAGGAGTCATCACGTCCTCCTGTCATTATAGCTTCATGAACATACAGCTTCACTTCCTTCTTATCTTGAATGGCTGTGTAGGTATTCAGGGAGATATTCATCAGATACCCCACTCCGTGCGCTTCTACCACTGCCTGTGCTGGTGTCACCTCCGTCAACTCGCCTTTTATGTATTCTATCATTGTCTTAGTGTTTTCGTTTTTTAGATATACTATATACATCACGCGTGTGCGTCACGCATATATAATAACGCACGTTTTATTTATTTATTGTTCTATCACGAGTTTTTAACAGTTCTATTCTGTTTTTTTGCGTTTCACGTACGCATAGTTTCCTAATCGTAGCGTCCTTACATTTTCTCCGATAGGGAAATCTCCCTTCTCTTTAGGGATTCTTCTTCTCTGTATAGGGAAAAGACGTTTGCCATGAGCCCAAAAGTGCGTACCTTTGCAACTGTAAAACAAGAGAATTGTGTTTAAATAACAACAAAGGTGGCTCTGGCATTATCCACCGTTAAATCTAAAGGAGAATTTAGTTATGAAAAAGATTGTATTCAGTTTGGTAACAATGATGATGTTAAGTACTTCCGTTTCTTTCGCTAAGACATCTAAAGAGACTGCGAATGAGACACTGCGTGAGGAGCAAATGGAACTACCTCGCTGTAAGAAAATGGCTAAGGCAGATAAGAAAAAGATGCACAGAGAGGAGGCTTACAATAAACAGGAAGAGGTAAAGCCTAAGGATGCTCCTTTCAAAAAGAGCGAGATTACTATCAGTATGCAGACTCTGCATTTCTAAACTACTTATCGTCAACGCATCAAACACTAACGAGGTGTTATGCGTAAGTACAAGACGGGGCGTCAAAAGGCAATAACCTTTTGACGCCCTGTTTGTTATATTTATGTCATTTAATATCCTGCTCTATACTTACCCTCTTCCTTATCGTCGAGCATAGAGAGATAGCTCTGATACCTTGATGCGGCAATGTAGTGGTCTTCTACCGCCTTTAGCACTGCGCAACCAGGCTCATGCGTATGCGTACAGTTAGAGAAGCGACAGTCTTTTGAGAACTGGAATATCTCCTTGAAATAACTTGTCAGCTCCTCTGGCTCCATATCGAAGGTTCCGAAACCACGTATTCCAGGTGTGTCTATTATCCACCCATCGTTATGCAGCAACACGTTGTCGTCGCCTTCCGCTTTCGGTATCGGCAACATCTCACTGAACGTGGTAGTGTGCATACCCTGGTTATGGGCATCGCTAATCTCTGCTGTGCGCAGGTTGGCTTCAGGAATAAGCGTGTTTATTATCGTAGACTTTCCTACTCCACTATTACCACTGAACAACGTTATCTTACCGTTGAGCATAGAGCGCAATTCATCCATGCCCACGCCTGTCGTTGCTGACACTGCAACACTTCTATACCCCACTGTATCATAGAGTGTCCGCATCATTTCAAGATAATGCAATTCTTCCTCGCACAGCAGGTCTGTTTTATTGAACACAAGTACTACGGGCACGCGATACGCCTCTGCTGAAGCCAAGAATCGGTCAATAAACGTGGTACTTGTCTCTGGGTAATTTATTGTTACTATTAGCATTGCCTGGTCTACGTTAGCCGCTATGATATGGCTTTGCTTCGAGAGGTTTGACGACTTACGTATAATGTAGTTGCGGCGGTCTTCTATCTCTGTAATAAACGCCGTTGTATCGTCTGCCATTTTTATCACTACCCTATCACCAACAGCCACTGGGTTGGTGCTGCGTATTCCCTTTAGGCGAAAGTTTCCCTTCACCTTACAGTCTATAGTAGTGCCCGTATCAGTCAATACCGTGTACCAGAATCCTGTATTTTTTATTACGAGACCTGTCATGGACATTCCTTCCTGTTACTTAGCAAAATGACGGTAAACAGGTGTTTCTACACCTTCTCTACCGTCATCACTTTTTTATTAAATTGTCATTATCTCTTTATTCTTCTCGTCAAGGAGTGCTTCGAGCTTTGCAATGTACTTGTCGTGCACCTTCTGCAAACTTGTCTCAGCGTCTTTCTCTACATCTTCTGACAGTCCGTCCTTTATGGCTTTCTTCAATTTGTCTTTCAAATCGCCACGCACGTTACGTACCTCTATCTTTGCCTTCTCTGCTATTTTGCTGCACTGCTTGGTGAGCTCGCGACGACGTTCCTCTGTTGGCTGTGGTATAGCGAGTCGTATTACCTCACCGTTGTTGTCAGGGGTGATACCCACTTCTGAGTCCATTATAGCTTTTTCAATAGCTCGTATAGCCTTCTTATCCCATGGTTTGATGGCGATGGTACGTGCGTCTGGTGTTGACACGTTAGCCACTTGGTTCAGTGGCACCATCATTCCGTATGACTCCACTTTCACGCCATCGAGAATTGCGGTGTTAGCACGACCTGCACGAATACGCGACAACTGCTCTTCAAGGAACATCGCTGCCATCTCCATACGCTCTTCTGCGTCCTGAAGCACTTCTTTTACATCTATCATATCTTTTTTCTTTTTTGTTATTATTACTAAACAACGTTGGTTTTATAGCCTACTGACTATATTATTCAACCGACTGATTGACTGCAAATTTACATATTATTTTCCATTCTACAAAATTTTTGCGATTAAATCGTTTGCAGTGTTAAATATTTCATGTAATTTTGCAGAGAGACATTTGGTGTCTTTATAGGGTGGTTCTATAAATTACTACCTTTAGATTGAACTTCCATAATATGATACCGCTACACTAAATTTTATTTTTTATATGGTATATAGACTTTCTCTACTGCTACTCTATGTGTGCATCATTGTGTCATGCGCCAACAATTCACGTACTAACAATGCTACCACCGACAAAGGTCTGAAATACTCTGAACTGCTGTCTGTTAACTGCAACGACAGTTTTACGGTGGTCAACATACGCAACCCATGGGACACCACAAAACTGCTGCACCGCTATATTCTTGTTCCTGCAGACAGGTCGTTGCCTAATAGTCTTCCAAAGGGCGACATTGTGCGCACTCCGCTACGTAACATTGCCGTGTTCTCTTCCGTTCACTGCGGTGTGATGGACGAGTTGGGGGCTTTTAATCACATTCACGGTGTTTGCGACCGCGAGTACATTTACATACAAAAAGTGCAGCAAGCTCTCGCTGACGGCAGCATTACAGACTTCGGCAACAGTATGACTCCTAACACCGAACGCATCATAGAGCAGCACCCCGACGCCATACTTCTATCGCCTTACGAGAACAGTGGTTCGTATGGCAAGTTAGGCAAGTTAGGCATCACACTGATTGAATGTGCTGACTACATGGAGAGCAGTCCGCTCGGTAGGGCTGAATGGATTAAGTTCTATGGGTTACTGATGGGAAGGGAGAATACTGCCGACAGTATCTTCCACGCTGTAGAGAAGCAATATAACGACATCAAGCGTCACGTTGCCAACAGTAAGACATGCCCTACGGTGGTCACTGAGATGAAGAGCGGCAGCACATGGTATATAGCAGGCAACAAAAGTACGGTAGGGCAGCTCATCAACGACGCTGGCGGCAGATATATCTTTGACGACCTTAACATCAGCGGTGCGCAACCATTCAGTCCTGAGAAGGCTTTTATTAGGGCACAGAAGGCTGACTACTGGCTGATAAAGTATAACTACGCTAAGGACATGACGCTTAGGGACCTTGCAAAAGAATGGCCTTCTAATGCGTATATGAAGGCTTACAAGGACGGCAACGTGTATGGCTGCAACTTGCACTACAGCCGCATCTTTGAGGAGACGCCTTTCCACCCTGAGCTGTTGCTAAAAGAGATAGCAAATATTCTGCACCCTGAAAATGCTTCTATTAAAAACGGGGGGCAAGGTGTATACTACAAGAAATTAGAACGATAACAACATGAACAACAAGGGGGTCTACATTAACCTGTCGCTGGCAGCTTTGCTCTCGCTGCTGTTTGTCGCCAACCTGCTCTACGGTTCTGTTACTATCCCTGCACAGGAGGTACTCAGGGCTTTGTCAGGACAAGCCACTGCCAACGACAGTTGGCGATATATCATAATGGAGTCACGTCTGCCACAGGCTTTCACTGCTATGTTGTGCGGTGCTGGTCTTGCCACAGCTGGACTACTATTACAGACTGCTTTCCGCAATCCCCTTGCTGGCCCGTCTATTCTTGGCATTACGAGTGGTGCCAGCTTAGGTGCCGCTGTGGTGATACTGCTCTTCTCTGGCGGCATCATGGCGGCTGATGTCAGCGACTACGGCAACGACAGCTTGCTACTCATAGGCAGCTCACTCTCGGTCACCGTTGGTGCCTGTCTCGGTGCTACGGCTGTCATCATTCTGCTATTAGGGCTTAGCCGAGTGGTAAGGGGCAACATGATGCTCCTCATCGTGGGCATCATGTTAAGCTACCTAACGTCGGCTGTGGTGTCTCTGCTTAACTTTTTCGCCAACAGTGAGAATGTTCATAGCTACGTTATCTGGGGACTCGGCAGCTTCAGCGATGTCACTATGGCGCAACTGCCATGGTTCGCACTGCTGAACATCATAGGTCTGACTATCGCACTGATACTTATCAAGCCTCTTAACGCCCTCTTGTTAGGCGACGACTACGCACAGAATTTAGGTGTTGACATTAGGCGTACCAACGTGATGCTGCTCACTGCTACGGGTATACTCTCAGCTGTCTGCACCGCATTCTGTGGACCTGTCACATTCATCGGACTGGCTGTGCCGCACATTGCCAGGCTTATCACCGCAGCGGCTAATCACACTGTGCTTATGCCTGCTACCATTCTGTGCGGAGCGTGCATTGCACTGATTTGCAACCTCGTATGCGTATTGCCTGAGAATACTATCATTCCTATCAATGCCATTACACCGCTGTTCGGTGCCCCAGTGATTCTTTATATTTTACTAAGAAAGAGATACTAACTCACAAAAATAATATCCTACTTATGAAGAGACATTTCTTTTACTTTCTTCTCGCCATTCTGTGCCTTGCATCATGCAATTTCAAGAAATCACCAAGCCAGAGTTCTGCTGCTACTACCGAACAGCAGGATGGCGCAACGACTCAAGCCGTAGACCCTTCTGACCCATATCAGGCTCTCGTAGGTACTAAATTCCAAGACTTCTCCATGCCTGACATCGACGGTAAGACGCACAGCTTGAGCGAGTTTATTCACGAAGGCAAACAGGGACGTAAGCGTTACGTGCTTGTTGACTTTTGGGCAAGCTGGTGCCAACCATGCATGATGGAGCTGCCTAACGTTAAAGCTAACTGGGAGGAATATCGCGCTCAAGGCTTCGACGTAGTGGGCATTTCGCTCGACTCTGATAGTGAGGCATGGAAGAAAGCTGTGAAAGACAATGGCTACAATTGGACTCAGCTGTCTGACCTTGGCGGCTTTGACTCTCCTGCTGTTGCGTTGTATAAGTTAGAATACATTCCCTGGAACTTCCTCTGTGATGAGTCTGGCACCATCGTTGCCGTAAATCTGCGCGAGAATGGGCTGTCGGCTAAGTTGAAGGAACTGTACGGTTCTCTGAAATAACACGACTAATTTATAGTACCTCCCATTATAGAAAAGTAGGTAGGGATGAATGTGTGCCATCCTTTCAAGGAAGGGGGGCGGACGTACTACTCGTATCAGGCTTGACATGATACTGAAACGCTCACTCGGAAGAGTTGTCAACTGGGGCAATATGTGGACAAGGAACAGTATCTCTCGGCTAAGGAACGTTTACCTATCAACGACCTTGAAATACGCTACTTGCTCTCACATAACCTTACTTCGGATACGCAGAACCTTGAAGTGATATTAAAGGGCATAGAGCTGAACTATTATTATGAGGGGGATGAAAAGTGGACGAAATACAGAACCACCCTACTGCTGAAAAGGTAAAAAAGACATCCCAAAACGATAACGCCCAAATCGCAATGCGATTTGGGCGTTATCGTAATGCGAAAGGGGCTTAATCGCACTGCGATTAAGCCCCTTTCGTAATGTAGTGTCTACAACATAGCGTTTTTAGTCCACTTGATAGTCCAGACAAGTGCGCTGCACTGTGTATGGGCGCACCTTTGTATTTGCCACCTCTACGTGCGCAGGGTGTACTGCGTATGCCTTGAGTGACTCAAAGGTATCAAGGGTACAGTCGAGCATTACGTCACAGTTTGACGTCTCAAGGCGACCGTCGATGTTTACCTTTACATCTATTATTCCAGGCACTTTGCCTTTCAAGCCTTCAAGACCTGCCTTTATGCCTGCCTTTACTTCTGCTTTCTCTTCATCAGAAAGCTCTGGATTCAATGTCCAAAGGATTATGTGTTTTACCATTGTTGAAAGTTTCTTTTATTATGATGATAATGATATGACTTACAAAAATAATTCGGTGAAGAATACTACGGCGCAACATATTATCGCGACTGGGAATAAACCCAAACCGAATAACGCTGCTACGATGCCAAGAACAAGAGCAAGTATGCCGGCTAAGGGCGTCTGTGTTGCTTCTACTATGGCAGGAAACGTCATTACGGCAAGCGTCACGTAAGGCACGTAGTAAAGGAAGCTACGCAGAAACGTGTTGCGAATCTTACCACGTATAAGTACCATTGGTATCACGCGTATAAGGTTGGTCACCGCTACCATTATGATGAGGTATATCAATATGTGCCAGTTCATTTCGTCTCCTCCTCCTTTTCTGCCTTTATGGGTTTCAGTATAGCGGCGACAGCTGATATGACTATTGTCAAGAGTATTGTTCTTGTGCCTCCGCTTAGCGATGATACTACTGGCATAACGGCGCATAGTCCGCTCAATATGAAGCTGACAACTACTGCTATTCCTACCGCTCTGTCTTTGCGCGATGGAGGTATTATGATAGCGAGAAACATACCATAGAGGGCTACTCCGAGTGCCGATACTATGTTTTTGGGTAATACATCACCTGCAATGATACCCGACATCGTGCCTGAGGCCCAAAAGATGGTGGATATTAATGCCGCACCAAAGGTGTAAGCTGGTGCCAAACTGCCTGGATATGCTATGGAGATGCCGAATATTTCGTCGGTTACACAGCATGCCACAAGTACGCGTTTCAGTAGCGATGTGCCTTCGGCAAACTTCTGGGACAACGCGGTACTCATAAGGAGATAACGCAGATTGGTGACAAGACTCATGGCTACCACTTCTGCGTATGTCGCTGACGCTGCCACAAGGGTGTATACACCGTATTCTCCTGCCGAGGCTCTTGTAAAGAAACTGCCTATGAAGCCTGGCAGAGCACTGATGCCTGCCTTGCTGGCTATTATTCCGAGTGAGAACGCTACAGCATAGTATCCTAACGCTATAGGGATGCCATCGCGAACACCATGAAGAAATATTCTGTTCATAACTAACTCCCGTCTGCCATCATTTTTGACGACAGACGGGATGTATCATTTTCTTTTTAGAATGTTATAAGGGCGACTTTATTAGTCTTCTGCTGCCAGTTTCTCTCTTATCGCCTTTGTCTCTGCCTCGTAACCTGGCTTTTCAAGGAGCGCAAACATATTCTTCTTGTATGCCTCTACACCTGGCTGGTTGAAGGCGTTTACACCAAGAAGCTGACCTGAGATGCCGCAAGCAAGCTCGAAGAAGTATATGAGCTGACCGTAGTTGTAGGCGTCAAGACGCTCGATAGAGATGAGAATGTTTGGAACACCGCCATCAACGTGAGCGAGACGTGTGCCGAGTTCGGCGTTCTTATTAACCTCGTCGATGTGCTTTCCTGCAAGGAAGTTAAGACCATCGAGGTTTTCTGCGTCTGATGGGAAGAGCAAGCTGCGCTCTGGCTTCTCTACAGAGATACAGGTCTCGAAGATGGTACGCTCACCGTCCTGTATCCACTGACCCATTGAGTGAAGGTCGGTTGTGAAGTCGCATGATGCTGGGAAGATGCCCTTACCGTCCTTACCCTCTGACTCTCCGTACAGCTGCTTCCACCACTCTGCATAGTAATGCAGCTTAGGCTGGTAGTTTATGAGTATCTCTATCTTCTTACCGTTCTGGTAAAGAGCGTTACGTGTGGCTGCATAGATAGCGGCTGGGTTCTCCTCAAACGGTACGTTGATGGCGCACTGTGACTCCATTGCCTGTGCTCCTGCTACGAGCTGCTCGATGTCGATGCCTGCACAAGCGATAGGAAGAAGACCTACTGGGGTCAGCACTGAGAAACGACCGCCTACGTTGTCTGGTATGATGAATGAACGATAACCTTCCTTATCGGCGCAAGTACGAGCGGCACCCTTCTTAGCGTCGGTAACGGCTACGATGAGACCCTTAGCGGCTTCTTTGCCTACCTGTGCCTCAAGCTGTGTCTTGAGCAGACGGAAAGTAAGGGCTGTCTCTGTTGTTGTGCCAGACTTTGATATGTTGATGATGGCGAATGTCTTGCCTTTGAGGTATTCGGTAAGTTCAGAGAGGTAGTCCTCACCAATGTTGTTACCTGCAAAAACGACAGCAGGTGTCTTGGCATCCTTTACGAGCCACGCAAAAGAGTTCTGTAAACCTTCGATGACTGAGCGTGCACCAAGGTAAGAACCACCGATGCCTGCCACTACGATTACCTCTGCCTTAGAGCGAAGGTCAGCGGCTACGGCTTTTACTTCTGCTATAAACTCTGGGGTGATAGACGATGGAAGATGTAGCCAACCAAGGAAGTCGTTACCAGGAACGGTGCCTTCCTCAAGTCCTTTACGCGCTTCGTTTACTTGGTCTTTGAATGCCATGACTGCACCGGCAGGAAGAAACTGCTGTGCTTTTCTGATGTCTAATGAAATGCTTTTCATATTTGTCGTGTTGTAAATATATGTTTTTCGTTTATTTACAGTAGTTGTTGCTTGCTACGTTTTTATTGACGCAAAGTTACTAATATTATTTCGTTCCGCCAAATGTCTTGCTGTGAAATGCACCACTGTAACGCAAAAATGGCGTAAACATTTGTATATGCAACTACAAATATTTACGCCATCATAGTCCGTTTTACGCGGATTAAAGGTATATCTCTTACTTCTTCAGGTTACCGTAGCGGTTCATGAAGCGGTCAACACGACCTGCAGTATCAACGAGCTTGCTCTTACCTGTGTAGAATGGGTGTGAGCTGCTTGAGATTTCGACCTTTACCACTGGATAAGTCTCGCCTTCAAACTCTACTGTGTCGTTTGTCTTACAAGTAGACTTTGTAAGGAACATATCGCCGTTGGACATATCCTTGAATACGACGGGGCGATAGTTTTCTGGATGAAGATTCTTTTTCATTGTGTATTTTTGTTATTTGTAATAATAAATTGCGACTGCAAAGTTACTAATAATTACCGAATTGACAAAGCGTTATGCTAAAAATCTTAATGTTCATGCCTTTGTTTTAACATTTGAACACATAAAGATGCGGTCTTTTCCCATAGAAACATTCTTATCTTGTCTATTAAAATAGCGAGGACTGAAATGAAAATCATGTACATGAAGATGCAGATAAGGTACTCTATGCCTGAGGTTTTACCATATATAAGCACTGCCATGGGCTTAAAATAGGTATCAAAGACATTGGGATGTGCTATTAACAGAAAGACGGCAAGGCATGAGGCTGCACACCAGTTTACGGCCTTACTCTTGATATGTATTTGACTGAACGACAGCAGAAGGCTGAGTGCGGACACTATTACCAGTGGGTTGGCATAAGCGAACATTTGGTTTGAAACATTTATGAGGTCATGACGCATAGCGAAATAGCCTATGACTGCGATGATAAGGGTAGAGGCAGTGAAGATGGCGGCATACTTTTTTATACTGAAAGATGTCCAAAGAGGACGATAAATATTGGCATATCTCGCCAAGAGGTACAGCCCCATGAACGACAATGGGGAGTAGCCGCTCATTAAAGCAAAGTCCCAGTTTGTTGCAAATGAGTATATCGTCTGGAAACAGAAGAACGAGAGTAGCACGGTTTTTAACTCTTTCTTATCTGCGTGGTCTATAAATTTATTAAGCACGGGACTGAATATGTAGAGTATGATGTATGCTCTTACGAACCAGTTTAAGGCGAGGCACTTCGTTATTCCTTCTATGTTAAATTCTGCTTTGCCATATATTGTCATAACGGCATATATAACTAAGAGGAAGAAGAAGCACTGAAAGAGTAGTTTGGTAATACCTTTCAGGCCCGGTTTTATTCCGTACCAGCCTGAGATTAGAATAAAAACGTTGGCGGCACAGATTGACGTTGCCTCAAAAAAAATATTTGAAGAATGTGCCTTCTGGATTTGCTAAGATTTCAGCTTGTAAAGGTATGTCAAGGGAGATAAAGTCTGCGTGTAGCACAAGTACCATGAATATGGCTACCAATCGCAGTAGCTCAACGTTGGTGTCTCTTACATTTGGTTTCATTTTGGGTTAGGTTTTGGTTAGTAATTGTAATGTCTTTTATTCGGACTCAAAAACAAAAAATGGTGAATATATGTATTAATTCTATATATTCACCATTTTCTTTTGTCCACGCAATATATGTTTTAACGCTTCTTATATAAGGTTCATGCCGAGAGCCTTGCACTCTTTGCGCTGCTCTTCTGGCCAGATGCTTGCCTGTATCTCACCAATATGTCCTTTATGTAACAATACCATACAGAGTCGGCTCTGTCCGATACCACCGCCAATAGATAGTGGCAACTTGTCGTTAAGCAGCTGCTGATGGAAGAAGAGGCTCTTACGCTCGGTCTTGTCCTCAAGCTCAAGCTGACGAAGCAGGCTCTCTTTGTCTACACGTATACCCATAGATGATAGCTCAAATGAGCGTCCGAGCACTGGATACCAAATGAGGATATCACCGTTCAAGCCCTTATAGCCATCGCTGTTTGGCGTTGTCCAATCGTCATAGTCTGGGGCACGTCCGTCGTGTTTCTCACCATTGCTCAGCTTATCGCCAATGCCCATAACGAAGACTGCACCGTATTTCTTACATATTTCATCCTCACGCTCCTTTGGAGAGAGGTTGGGATACATCTGTAAGAGCTCTTCACTGTGTATGAAGTGTATGTCATGTGGCAGGAAAGGCTTTATCTGTGGGTAGGTTTCGCAGGTAAGATATTCTGTGCGCAGTATGGCGGAATATATTCGTCTTACCACGTTCTTGAGGAAATCAAGGTTACGCTGCTCCTTGGTCATTACTGCCTCCCAGTCCCACTGGTCTACATACAGAGAGTGAAGGTTGTCTAACTCCTCGTCTGCACGTATCGCATTCATGTCGGTATAGATGCCATAACCTGGTTCGATGCCATACTCTGCCAGTGTCAGCCTCTTCCATTTAGCAAGTGAGTGTACTACTTCTGCTTTCTGGTCGCCAAGATCTTTTATAGGGAAAGTTACGGCTCTCTCTACTCCGTTAAGGTCATCGTTGATGCCAAGCCCCTGCAGTACGAACAGCGGAGCGGTGACACGACGCAGGTGTAGCTCTGTAGACAGATTCTGCTGAAAAAACTCTTTAATGAGTTTTATACCCTGCTCTGTCTGGTTCATGTCAAGAAGAGCCTTGTAATCGTGTGGTTTTATCAGTTTACTCATATATTTTTTGTGCCTGTATTTTATTGCATCTGCAAAGTTACAACTTTTTTATTGTATTGCAAACGGAAACAGACTTTTATTTTACAAATAGCAAGTTTTTTAACCTTTCTATTGACTTTTTGCAATTAAAACATTGTTCTATGGTGTTATTTTTGTAAGCATATCACCATAATGACATCGTTTTACATCCCTTCTCGCAGAAAGTCCATGGCCTCTTCTATCTCCTTTGTCGTGGCGGTTTGGTTGATACGAATGTCGCCAATACCTCCGAGCAGGGTGAAGTTGATTACACCTGCCGTATTCTTCTTATCGTGGGTCATCAGCTCTAACAGCTCTGGGTAGTCGTCACAAGTGATAGGCAGCACTCCGTATACGTCGCGTATGTAGCGTACTGCTTCTCTCATTGTCTCGACTGGGAATCCTGTTTTCGTTGTCGCAAGGTACAACTCTGGTATCATTCCGTACGCTACGGCATAACCATGAAGTATCGGTTTCTGCTTTCTCATTGCCCAAGACTCGAAGGCGTGGCCCATGGTATGACCAAGATTCAGTGCCTTTCGTATTCCGTTTTCATGGGGGTCTTGTTCTACTACATGCTCTTTAACAGCCACAGAGTCGGCTACCATGCGCTGAAGTTGCTTGAGATCTGGCTGCGTAATATCAAAAGTGACGAGTTCGTCCCATAACGCTTGGTTGGCGATAAGACCGTGTTTCAGCATCTCTGCATAGCCAGAACGCATATTAGCGTCATCAAGTGTCTTAAGGAACTCTGTACATAGTATAACGTACTTAGAGTCATTAAATACGCCAATCTCGTTTTTCAGTCCACAGAAGTTGATGCCTGTCTTGCCTCCTACGCTTGCGTCTACCATAGAGAGCAGCGTGGTTGGTATATTGATGAAGTTTATGCCACGCTTAAATGTGCTTGCAGCAAATCCGCCAAGGTCTGTCACCATGCCACCGCCAAGGTTGATAAGCAAAGAGTGTCTTGACGCTCCTCCCTTCTGAAGGCATTGCCATACGTGCGCTGTACTGTCGAGAGTCTTCTCTACATCTGTTGCACCTATGGTTATATATGAGGCGTTAGCAAGGCAGGGGAAGTCCTTTACGAGCGGAAGACACAAACGCTCTGTCGTCGTATCGGTAAGAACGAAGATTCTATCGTGCTCGCAGTTCGCTATAGCTTCTGTCAGTTCGGCTTGTAAGTCCTTTGACAATATAATTCTTTGGTTCATGTTTTATATCTTTGTTATGTTTAGATAACGTTTCTTTGCCTATTTACACATAGCCACGCAGACTTTGTTTTGGAAGGCTTTTGCGGCTGCACTGCGCATCACGCCTTGGTTTATTATGGAGAAACAAAGCTCATGTCCGTTTGCTGCTGTGCAATATCCAGCCAAGCTACTGATGCCTGTCAGCGTGCCAGTTTTTGCGTGTACGTTTCCAGCGGCGTGCGTTTGCTTCATTCTTTTCTCAAGGGTTCCGTCCTTTCCTGCTATAGGTAATGCTGGATATAGATACGCATAGATGTCTTTGTTACTGTAAGCGTATCGCAGAAATGCCACTTCTATCTCCGCGGAGACATAGTTATATAGTGACAAGCCAGAGCCATCGGCAAAGCGGTGCGGCTTGGTGGCAAGCCCTGTTTTGCTCAATAGTGCCTCCATGACGCTCTTCGCCTTTTTCGCTGTAGCAGGTTTTCCCTTCGTAAGACCTAACTGATAGAACATACTTTCAGCGTAGAGGTTGTCGCTTTCCTTCATCATTCTGTGCAATATCTGCTCTATCGTATGCGTTCTTGCACACAGTTCCTTTGCATTATTAGGACAAGTTCTCTGCGAGCGTTCACCTTTTAGCACTATTCCTGCATCTTCTATCGCCCGCATCAGCCTGTCCGCCAATCTGTCTTTGCGACTATATAGTAGCGGAGAGAGCACAGGGTTGTCGTCATCCCAGCACCATCCTTCGCCCATTAAGTCTGAGTCTTTCATGGAATAGTCCGCATACAGGTTGCCTTTTATTGTATCTATGCCACATTCTTTTATTGACATGGCGAACGAACGTATGTCGTCGGCACCTATACGAGGGTCCATTCCTCCTATTATATATATGTCACCGTTGAGCGTCTTGGTGCTATCAACAACGGTTCCTGTATAACACAGTTTCGTCTTGTATAGATATGCTCCTCCCAATTTATCCAATGCGGTAACCGCTGTCAGCACTTTCATGGTAGAAGCAGGTCTTAATGTCTGTTTCTCTCCATAGGTATAAAGCACGGAGTCAGCCGTAAGGTCGTAAACCATCAGTCCCATTTGCGACGACTTCAGAAACGAGCTTTTTGCTATAATGGTATCTATCTTAGCCTGTAGCGACAATGGCCACTCAAGCTTTACGCCCTTATCACTTTCCTGTTCGAGGGAGTCTACCGCTACAGAGTCCTCCGCTACCTCCTCAATCTGTTCCTGTTGGCTGACCGTTAATGTGTCTTGGGCAGAGGCATAAGAGACTGTTGCCACTGCGGTAAGCAATGACAACAGCCACATTAAAGTTCTATTTACTTTTCTTTTACAATTATTTCTTGTCATACGCATGGTGCGGATAGTCTGTCGTGAAGTGTAATCCGCGACACTCTTTACGTTCTATCGCCCAACGTGTTATGAGGTATCCTACATTAATCATGTTGCGCAGTTCACAGATATCACGGCTTGCATGAACGTGTTTGAATAGCTCTTCCGTCTCCTCATATAATACATCGAGACGTCGCCAAGCTCTTTTCAGTCGTAAATCAGAGCGAACGATGCCTACATAGTTAGCCATTATCTGCCCTACTTCCTGCACACTCTGTGTGATAAGCACCTTTTCCTCGTTTGACATAGTGCCGTCATCGTTCCACTCTGGCACCATTGTATTGAAGTCATATTCATCTACATGCTCCAAAGAGTGCCTTGACGCTGTCTCTGCATACACCACAGCCTCGATGAGAGAGTTAGACGCCAGACGGTTACCAC
>CAKQDQ010000053.1 GCA_934229335.1 uncultured Prevotella sp. | reverse complement strand
GGTCATGCCGTATCGTTACTCGAACAGCGACTTGAAACAGCTGTCAGCCTCGACAGTGTCGACGTAAGCATAGTGCGAAGGCAAGTCACTCTCTATGGCTTTGCGATAGAAGATAGGCAGAAAAAGCCACTGTTGGAGGTTGATACCATGAGGGTTAGGGTGGCACTGATGCCGTTGCTACGCTCTCATCTGACTATATCAGAGATGAGACTCCACGGGATAAACGTGCGGCTTTATAAGGAACGACGCGACACTGCCGCCAACTATCAGTTCGTGATAGATGCTTTCAAAAAGCCTACTAAGGCTGATGATACTGCGGAGGGGGAGAAAAAACACAACAGGTTCATCGTGACGCTGAGTGCATTGTCACTCCATAATCTCTCGTTAAGGTGGGACATACACTCCGAACCCAAAAAGAAGGGTGGTGCGTTAGACCCTAATCATCTCTTCATTACTAATGCCTTTCTTGACGAAGGCGGTGTGATGAAGACTGACAGTAATACTACCTTCACCCTGCATGGGCTAAGATGTCGTGAGAACAATAGCGGCATGGAGTTGCGACAGGCTGAGATAGCGTATGAGAAGTGGCGTAAAGACAGCGTCAGCATAACGCTTAGTGGCAGCCGTTTGGCTTGGCGTGATATGTCAGCACATGTAAAAAAGCTCGTCATAAAGCAGCATCGGGGCAGCGTTTCTTCCCGTGTGCCGATGGCATTGCAGGTTGACTCCTTGGCGTTTCGCCGCAACAACGGAAAGCCGCACAAGCGGATTGGTAAGCCACACCGTGGATATTTCGACACAGGACATATCAATGCAGTGATGAATGGCAGTGCGATAGTACGTTGTGCAACGGCAGACAGCACTGTGGTTGACATCAAACGGCTGGCTGTTTACGATCGTGTCTCAGGGTTAGATGTACGTAGCTTTATCGCAAACTTTACGATGCGACGTGACACCATGACGCTGAAAGGCATGGAGATGCACCTCCCTCAGAGCACCATCATAGCGCAATGTATGAGCGGAATATTGCTGCGTAATGCGGAAGGAAAAGCAAACAATGTGCAGATAAAGCCATTTCCCCTGACGGCAAGGCTGGTATTGCGCGACATATCAAAGCCTTTTGCACCAGTATTGAGCGACTTTCGCACACCGTTGCACCTAAAAGTCACCACGAGCGGCACATTGTCACGAATGTATTTCAGAGACATTCTGATAACAACGACCGACAATCGCCTCTCATTAACAGCGCAAGGAGAGATGCATGACGTAACGAAGCGGTATGACTTACGACTGCATTTCAACGACATACGCCTCAGTGCACGTGGCGATATCAAGGAAGTCATAGTTGGACACTTTGCCAAAAAGGTGCGCTTAAAGATGGGAAAGCAGATGCAGAAGATTGGAGATATACGCTATCGAGGCAATCTTACCGTAAGATTCAAACGTGAAGACATCTCTGGAAAGCTGTTTACGAAATATGGCAACGCTGATTTCGCCTTCAACATCGACGGTAGAAGCAAGATGATGACAGGCAGCATAGCCACCGACTCGCTTGCTCTCGGCAGCATAATGAATATCGACGGACTTGGAACCATGAAGGCAAGTGCTAACTATAGCTTTAATGTAGCGTCAAAACGTAGTGGCAAGAATAAGTCGAAAGGACGCCTTCCGATAGGCAATATGAGTGCGACAGTAGCGAAAGCCAGTTACAAACGCATTTCATTCAGTAACATATCTGCCGTGATGAGCAGTGACGGCACTACCGCAATGGGTGAGATAATAATGCCAAAGAAACTCTTTGACATCACGCTACAGTTCTGGTATACGCAGACAGACTCTACACAGAATCTGCGATTTAAGCCAAAACTCACGCGTCATAAGAAGGAAAAGACGTGGAAAAAGGACTTAAAAACGTGGAGAGAGTATATGAAAGAGGCTCGTGAAAGGGCATACTCACGAGACATTCGAAGAAAAAAGAAAACATAATGAATCTACTAATATAAACACGACAAAGTATGAAGGAGAAACAACAGAAAGCGTTTCGCGGCATGACAGCGGCAATGTTGCTCGCTATGGCAGCTGCTGGCAACGCGCAAACCTTTACCGAATGGCACGACCTTGAGGTGAATGAGGTGAACAGATACCCTGCACATACAGCGGTAATGTCTAACACCAGCAAGCAGTTATCACTCGAAGGACAGTGGAAGTTTAAGTGGGTAGCGAATGCAGATGAGCGTCCTACTGACTTCTTTTCAATGAAGTACGACGACTCGCAGTGGGGAACCATGCCAGTACCAGGTATGTGGGAGCTTAACGGTTATGGCGAACCAGTGTATGTAAACACTGGTTTCGTATGGCGAGGACACTTCAAGAACAATCCTCCAGAGGTGCCTGTAAAAGATAATCACGTAGGCTCTTACCGCCGAACAATAACTATTCCTGCTGACTGGAAGGGGCAACAGATTATCGCTCACTTTGGAAGCGTGACGAGTAATATGTATCTTTGGGTCAACGGAAAGTATGTTGGCTACTCGGAGGACTCAAAACTCGCGGCAGAATTTGATATCACTAAGTTCGTAAAGCCAGGCGAAAACCTTATCGCTTTCCAGACATTCCGCTGGTGTGACGGCTCATACGACGAAGATCAAGACTTCTGGCGTCTCTCAGGTGTGGCGCGTTCGTGCTACCTTTACACCAAGAATCAGAAGACACAGATAACTGATATACGTGTAACTCCAGACCTTGTGAACAACTATACCGATGGCAAACTGACCATAGACGCTAAGGTTAAAGGCAAGAATGCACTGCACTACACACTGAAAGATGCTGAGGGCAATGTGGTGTTAGATGCTGATGGAGCCGCTAAGACAACGTTTGACGTTAAGAATCCTAAGAAGTGGAGTGCTGAAATACCATATCTTTATACACTTACAGTAAAGCAGCAGGGGGGCGATGAGATACCTATCAAGGTAGGCTTCCGTAAGGTAGAGGTCAAAAATGCACAAGTATTAGTAAACGGTCAGCCCGTACTCATTAAGGGAGCCAACCGTCATGAGCTTGACCCTGACAAGGGATACGTGGTAAGTCGCGAGCGAATGATAGAGGATATCAAGCTCATGAAGCAACTGAACGTTAACGCTGTGCGCACCTGTCACTATCCAGACGACCCGATGTGGTATGACCTTTGCGATGAATACGGCATATATGTCTGCGCTGAGGCGAACCAAGAGAGCCACGGATTTGGTTATGGTGACGAAGGAAAGAAGGTGGCTCCGCTCTTCCATACGCAGATAATGCAGCGTAATCAGCGTCATGTGGCAACGGTATTTAACCATCCTTCCGTTATATTCTGGTCACTTGGTAATGAGACCTGTATGTCGCAGAACTTCCTTGACGCATATAACTGGATAAAGACGCAGGACCAAAGCCGCCCCGTTCAGTACGAACAGGCTCACGGAAAAGAAGGAACCGACATCTATTGTCCAATGTATGCCTCACAGCCTCACTGCGAAAACTACGCCAAGAACGCCTCAAACACCAAACCACTCATACAGTGTGAGTATGCCCATGCTATGGGAAACTCTGGTGGAGGCTTTAAGGAATACTGGGATTTGGTACGCAAATACCCTAAGTTTCAGGGCGGATTCATCTGGGATTTCGTAGACCAAGGACTGCGAGATAAGCGTGATCCTAACAAGTTCCTGTATGGAGGAGACTATAATGACTACGATGCTTCAGACAATAACTTCAACTGTAACGGCTTTATCACAGCCGACCGCAAGGTTACTCCACAGGCATACGAGTACGCATACTATTACCAGAACGTTTGGACTGAGGCGGTAGACTTGGACAAAGGCATAATAAAGGTAAAGAACGAAAACTTCTTCCGTCCACTGGACTACGTACGTTTACACTGGACTCTCACCGCAAACGGAGAGAAATCGCAAGAGGGTTACATCGACAACCTAAACGTTGCGCCACAACAGGCGGCAGAGGTTAAAGTGCCATATACACTGTATGACAAGGATGTAGAGATACTTCTCACCGTAAGTTACGAACTGAAGAAGGACGAAGGACTGCTGAAGGCAGGTCACAGCATAGCCCATCAGCAGCTCGCTATCAGCGATTATCCATACGAAATGATGATAGCCGACGTCGAAGGCGACATAAAGACCAAGGCGACCAAGGCGCAACCATTGCCTTACACCATACGTCCTAACTTCTGGCGTGCCGTTACTGACAACGATATGGGAGCAGGGTTGCAAAACAAACACCGTGCTTGGAATAATCCATATATGCCATGTCTCTCAAGAGTAACAGAAGGAAACACCGTTACTGAGACCTATCGCATAGACGCAACGAAGTCAACTCTCACTATGAAGTATGAGACATTGAGCGACAAGGTAACTAAGGTTACGGAGAGCATAAAGTTCGATGCTGACGCGAAGGACATTCCAGGAATGCCACGTTTCGGTGTAGTCATGGTACTACCGTATGATATGGACAAGAGTACTTTCTACGGACGCGGTCCTATAGAGAATTATGCCGATCGCAAAATGTCACAGAATATCGGCAAGTACAGCATGACAGCCGACGAGCAGTTCTTCCCTTACGTACGTCCACAGGAGACAGGTAGCAAGTGTGACATACGCTGGTGGCAGCAGGGAGACATTACGATTCTGTCCGACACCTGTTTTGCAGCTTCAGCATTGCATTACGAAGTGCGTGACCTTGACGAGGGACAGAACAAGGAACAGCGTCACCCACAAGACGTAAAACGCTCTTATCACACCATACTCTACCTTGACCAGCAGATGGCAGGCGTAGGAGGCGTAGACTCTTGGAGCGGATGGGCAGAGGCACTGTCACCATATCGTGTGCAGGCTAAGGACCGTTCGTTCACCTTCTACATTGTAAAGAAGTAAACAACGGCAGTATCTGACAATCAAAAAGTGCAAGGATAGTTATCCGAAGAGCACGTATATAAGAAAGACTCGCAAGTTCATCACTTGCGAGTCTTTTTCATATAGGAAGTATTTTGTGAAACATCTATTTAACAATCATGGTGATGTCCCTTATGTTCTCCGTTACAAGCATCATGGTGGCAGGTACTATCCCCATACTCAATAGAACCATCAAGGAATTTAGCCAGCACATCATCAACAGGCAATGCAGGTGCTCCACCATAAACATTAATATTCATCTCGCCAAGCATCTTGACGGCACCAGCCCCCAATCCACCACACAGCACGTCCGTAACGCCAAGTCCTTGCAGGAAACGTGGCATAGCTCCGTGAGCGTGTTCTGGCGAAGTCATAATCTCTTTGTTTACTACTTTACCCTCTTCTACATCAAATATTGTTACCTGTGGAGCCTTACCGAAATGCGGAAACAACGCTCCTTCTGATGTAGGAATAGCAATTTTTTTTTTCATATTATTTGTTATTTGAAATTATTATTACACAGTTGCATAGCCACACCATCAGTCATAGTCTGAAAACCATGTCGTTGATAGAACGTAGCATTATGACTTTCCTCAGGCATTAGGTTAATATAAAAGAAGTCTTTGTAATGTTCCTTTACGCGTTCTATTAAGCCAGAAGCGATACCTTGCCCCTGATAGTCGGGAGAAACAAGCAAGTAATGTAAATAAGCCGTCATGCATCCATCGTCAAGCCCACGCACTAAGCCCACGAGTCTGCCGTCATCCCATGCGGAAAGCACATAAGATGAGTTTTGTAAAGCCTCATATAACTTCTCCGGGTATTCCCCCGACACCCAGCCAACAGAGAGAAACAACTCCTCAACCTGATGCTGTGTAAACCTCTTCTCCTTAGTATATGTAATCATACTTGTATGTTTTGATGTAAATCCATAGGTTGATTTCTGAATTCCTTGGGCATTATTCCCGTCAGACGCTTAAAATATTTCACGAAATATGATGGGTCTTCAAATCCCAACTGATAAGCAATCTCCTTTATGCTTAATGAAGAATGTCGCAGTTGTCGTTTCGCTTCCAACACTATACGTTCGTTTATCAGTTGCAGTGGTGAGCGATGTGCCCTCTGCATAATGTACTTAGTCAACAGTCTCGGTGTCATTCCCATCAAGTAAGCATAGTCCTTCACCGTATGTTTCTGCCGATAATTCTTTTCCAAAAGTTTTCTAAAGTTCACCAAAGCCCTACTTGCTTGGCACGACACATAAAGCTTCGTCTGCTCCTTTCTCTCTCCTCTTCGCTGCACACGTATCAGGAACAGGCGCACTAAGTATTGCATATAGTCCTTATGTGCAAAAGCTCCAGTTAATGTATACTCCCTGTTCATCTCGTTAACAAGCCACATCAGGCGTTCCGCTTCGTCATTAGTCACATTATAATAAGGAGAAGAATCATAGGCGTTAAAGACGTCATACTTTAAGAATACGCTTTCGCTTGACTCCTCGTCAGCCATAAATGAGGCGTTAAAGTGAATTATTACGCCCTCATAGTCTCTGACTCCATCAAACGAGTGTACCTGCCCCGGAGCGATAAAGAATATAGTATTATCCACGACAGGATAGTCCACAAAGTCTACCATGTGCACACCGTGTCCGCGTCTGAACCATATTATTTGGTAAAACTCATGAATATGAGGATGCAATGCCCCAGGACTGTCGATGAAGAACTTAGGCATAAACAGCAGTTCTAATTCCAGTCCTGAGTGATGGTTCTTCTCAATGGTATATGTCTTTACTTCATCTTTCATTTTAGTGGCAGTAAACATAAATTACCATTTCTGTTCGGTAAGAGAAATAGTATATTTTGCTTTTGCGATGGTAAAATTACACTTATTTTTTTATACCGCCAAACCCAAAGCATAAATTTACCATTATTTGACCTTAATATACAACGAACGATATAGAACAAATACGTAACTTTGCAACCGATACATAATTTTATTAATTCAAAAAAATAACAACAACAATGGAAAAAGTAGGTGCATATCTTCAGATTACGATGAAGATTAAAGAGAGTGACCGTCCAAGTGCGGCAAAGATTTATTTCGATTATCGTCAGGCATTCCTCGACACTATCGCAGGAGCAATGACAAAGGAGATGCTCGTTCGTGACGAAGACGTACAGGTGTTGCACGGTTTCGACAGTAAGGAGCATGCAGCAGCATACCTTGAGTCAGAGATGTTCACCAAGCATGTGGCTCCTGGACTGTCTCCTTATTTCCAGGCTGATCCCGAAATACGTATCTTTACCGTAGCGGGATAATAGCAAATAGAACTCGGTCGCAAATAATGTTTTTATCAAACCTCTACTTGAGCAAGCTATGTTCATGTAGAGGCTTTTTTGTATTTTTGGTGTGTGACAGAAGTGAATAGATTATAGTGCCAGCGTGAATATTCCTTGTTATCCACATGATAGCTAATTGTGAACGTTTCGTAAAAAGACAAACATTATTATTGTTCATTTTAAGAAATGTTGTACTTTTGTAGTAGAAAAACAACCAACATAACTAACAAATGAGCTTAAAGAGAAATTTTCTTATCTTTGCCATGACGATGTCGCTTGGCGTTCCGTGTCAACTCGTGACAAACGACTACGCTACTCTGTCGGCAGAGAACTACCCTTACCGCAGCGACTACCTATGGGTGACAAATCCAAACCATACAGACTGGCTTTATAAGACAGGCGAGAAGGCGACGGTAGAAGTGCAACTATATAAATACGGCGTAGCAGTAGATACAGAAGTAAGTTACGAGATAGCCCCAGATATGCTCCAACCCATCTCTAAAGGCACCGTAACCTTGAAGAACGGAAAGGCAACCGTGAGCATGGGCACACGCAAAACACCAGGCTTTCTTGACCTGAAACTGACGGCAACAGTAGGGGGCACAAAGACATCACACCACGTTAAGGTGGGCTTCAGCCCGTACGACATACAGCCTTTCACCAAGATGCCGACAGACTTCAGCGACTTTTGGACCAAGACCATAGAGGAAGCTCGCAAGACCCCCGTCAGCGTGACACGCGAACTTGCACCAGAGTACTGCACAGACAAGATAGACTGCTGGCTCGTTAAGATAAAGATAGACCGTGGACACTATATGTACGGCTACCTTACCATGCCCAAGAACGTGAAGAAAGGCAGTCATGCCGTTGTGCTGTGCCCTCCAGGAGCAGGCATAAAAACTATAAAAGAACCACTACGACATCGCTATTACGCTGAGGACGGTATGATAAGGCTTGAGATAGAGATACACGGTCTTGACCCACGACTGTCTAACGACACCTTCAAGAGCATCAGTAACGCCTTTAGCAACAGCGAAAACGGTTATCTCGTAAACGGCATTGACAGCAAAGAGCGTTACTATATGCGCCATGTCTATGCTGGAATGGTGCGTTGCATTGACTATCTCACTTCTTTACCAGAATGGGACGGCAAGAACATAGCCGTACAGGGCGGTTCGCAGGGTGGAGCCCTTGCCCTTGTAACGGCAGGACTGGACCCACGCGTAACACTGTGTGTGGCTAACCACCCAGCCCTTACCGACATGGCAGCGTATAGCGAGAAAGGACGCACAGGCGGTTATCCGCATCTCAATCGTAATCCTGCCGGGATACTTACGCCACAGGTCATCAGCACGCTTCAGTACTACGACGTGGTGAACTTCTGCCGCAAGATAACCTGTCCAGTACGTATGACGTGGGGATATAACGACAGCACCTGTCCGCCAACAACCTCATTCGCTGCTTGGAACGTGATAACCAGCGAGAAAGAACCATTCATCACGCCGATAAACGAACACTGGACCTCCGAGACCATGGAGCTACAGCACAAGGACTGGATAAAGGCAAGGTTGAAATAACACTACAGTCTAATACAAAAACGCTCCCCTCCGTTTCATGAAACAGAAACAGAGGGGAGCGTTTTTGTGTATAAGTAAGTGTTCAACATTGCTTATGTATACTCAAACAAAAATATTTTGAGAATATAAATAATATTTGTTGCTTTTATCTTTCAACATTAATCACCATTAATCTAACATTAATCTTTCATTAATCTATCTCTGATGATGTTTTTGAGTATATATATACGAGAGCAAAGGTATTAATAAGAGATTAATGTTAGATTAATGGTGATTAATGTTATAAAAGTAGTGCGAAGCACAGTAATTACTTTTCTCAAATCATTTTTGTTTGACTATAATGTTAAAAAAATAACTTAGTAATGTTGAAAAAACACCTTACTTCCAGTCGCTGAGGTCAGCCTTAGCCTCCACCTTATTCTCAATGTTATCAGGAAGCGAAGAGAAGAAGTCGAGTCCCGTGATACGCTCCACCTCATCTACGCTGTTAACGTATGACGACATCGTCTTGTTCGCTCTCTCATTGCGGTAGATAAAGCCTATTGCCGCAGGCTTCTTGCCAGTGCGAAGCACCACCTTAAAGAACGCCTCAGGCACCGTAATCTTATTCTTGCCAATAGTCTTATGACGCTTGTTCAGCAGTATTGGTCCGCACACAATATATATGCTTCCGTACTCCTCAGCCCATGTGCGACAGCGTTCCTCCAGCTCTTTCCAGTCGCCAGCGTTAAGATTGTGCAGCTGCGGACATATATTAGTAAGCAGAAACGATTGCTGCTGTGCTTCCTCGCTCCATCTACAGTCAGCCGATGGGCACATGTGCCCCCGGTCGTAGCCACTGTTGACATAGTCTAAATGCTCCGCTCGTGGCGCAGGAACATCCATGTCAGCGTTAAACTTCTGTCCATCACGCTTGTAAGGACCGTCACAGTTAGTATCGGTAAGATTCCAAGCCACCCATACAGGAATCTTCACGGCAGGGTTATATGCGGCAATATATCCAGCACGCTTTAGCGATATAATCTCCTTTTCAGAGATATTCGCCCCACGCAGAATCTTCGTTACGAGCAGCTTAGCGTCACCCTTTGTTGAGGCAGCGGTGCCACCTTTGTCATTGTGCCCTCTGGAGGAGTTGCCATTGTCAACTTGAGTAGTAACAGTACCATTGTCCTGTTGCGCGTCATGGTCCGTGTTGTCACCACTTGTAACGGCATTGCCAGCAACGAGAGCTACCGCAAGGAACAGCGTTCCGAATAGAATTTTAATAGGAGAATTCATGTCTTTAAGTATTTTAATATGTTTATTTTTCTTGTAGCAAAAATAAGTGTCGTTACGATAACATAGCTTTCGCATTACGATATCATAGCTTTCGCATTGCGATATCATAGCTTTCGCATTGCGATAACGCCCAAATCGTAGAGGTGACAAAATAGCCTCCCTTTGGCGTTATGAAACAAAGCGTACACTCATGGCTTAGTATAGACCGTCAACAGTTGAAAAAGTCCTTCCTTTCCTTATAGTAAATCACCTGTTGTGCAGCCCCCCTCATGAACAGGTAAGCACAGAAGGCAAGCCACAAAGCATGGTTGCCGATATAGCCACGCAGTGCGAAGTAAGAGGCGAAGAAAGCCGTAGCACCGCAGAACGTGCCCCACAACATACCCTTGGTGTTAGTGATGCCAACAAAGACACCGTCCCAAACAAAAGCCGCTATGCCACAGAATGGAATGGCGATAGCCCACGTCAGGTATGCCGTGGCAGCGTGACGTATGGTAGCGTCGTCAGTCAGCATGGCAAGAAAAGCCTCACCACCAACGGCATAGGCAATGGTGTAACAAGTGGTAAGACCTAATCCCCAGAGCCAGACACCACGAAGCGCAAGGCTAAACAGACGTGAGTCCTTGGCACCATAATAGCGTCCGCAGAGAGCTTCGGCAGCAAAGGCAAAGCCATCCATGACGTATGTGTAGAGAATAAACATCTGCATCAATACAGAGTTGACAGCTAATATAACGGCACCGCTTTTGGCACCCGCCACGATGATATAGAGATTCACGGCAACAAGAAACAGGGTGCGGTAGAACAAGGTGCGGTTTACAAGGAAAAACCTCTTCATCTGCTCAATGCGTACAGCCCCCTTCAACCTTACGCTACGCCACATGGCGGCATATCTGAAGCGAACCATCAGCAACGCCATGACGACACCACACCACTGGGCGAGCAGTGTGCCCATAGCCACACCCTCTATCTTCATTCCCATGCCGTAGACAAAGAGGCACGAGAGGCAGATGTTCACCACATTCTGCGTGATAGAGATGACCATAGGCAGCGTAGTATTCTGCATACCCACAAACCATCCCGTGAAGGCATAGAGAGACAACGACGGCAGAGTGCCCCAGATACATATATTAAAATAAGTATGGATAATAGGCTGTAACTGCGCTTCAGGTGCAATAAACCACATGGCGAGGGCGAACAACGGTTGCTGAAACAGCAGCAACAGCAGAGCCATGATGCCACACGTCAGCTGCGCACGCAACAGAATGTGGCAACAGTCTTCAAAAGACGACATGACAGGGTGGGAGAGAGAGGCGTTTTTGGCGGTAGCCTCACCATAACTCTGCGCTGTCATGCCACCAGTGCCAAAGCGCAAGAAGGCGAAAAGCCAGTATATGATATTGAAAATCATAGAGCCAACAGCAATCGCCGCCATGTAACGTGCGTCGCCCATATGCCCAGTAATAGTCACGTCAACAAGCCCAAGGAGGGGCACCGTGATATTAGAAACAATGGAAGGCAACGCTAAGTGTAATATATTTTTATTCATGATACCTATCAAATAGACTGCAAAGGTAGTGCATTTTATGCGAAAAATGCAGCAGAAAAGGGATTTTTTCTTAAAATGTTTTGCCCATATAAAATCTTTTAAGTACTTTTGTACCAAAAATTTTACATAAAGAAATGCGCCCTTGGTGACGGCGGAAACTATCAGCATTATAATAAACTTAACAAACAACACATCGCCACAGTCACCACTATAGAGGGCTAAGTACATCGAATCATTAACAAAAAGAAAAATGATGGAGTCTCAAGAGATGACGCAGCAGCCACAGGAAGTGGCTCCAGAGAAGCGTCTTTACACCTCCAAGGAGGAAGTAGTCGCACGTGTGAAAGAACTGGCACAGGGAGAAGAAGAAGCTACTAAGCCAGAAATGGAGCACCTGAAGACCGTGTTCTACCGTTTTCTGACAGCTGAAAATGACGCTGCACAGAAGGCATACCTTGACGGAGGAGGCGACCCAATGCAGTATGTAGTACTGCCTAACCCAGCGGAAGAAGAGTTTAAGACTGCTATGAACGTTATTAAGGAACGCAGACAGCAGGCTATTCAGAAGCAGGAAGAGGAGAAACAAAGTAACCTAAAGCGCAAGCAAGAGATAATAGAAAGAATAAAGGAACTGACCACTACACCTGAAGATGCTGCCAATGCCTTTCAGGAGGTGAAGCAGCTGCAACAGGAATGGAAAGAGTTGAAGCTCGTTCCTGCAGAGAATGCTACTGAGCTGTGGAATAACTACAAGCTCGTTCAGGAGCAGTTCTACGACCTGCTGAAGATGAATTTTGAGGCTCGCGAATATGACTTCAAGAAGAATCTTGAAATGAAGACAGCAATCTGTGAGGCTGCTGAGAAGCTTGCTGACGAGGAAGACGTGATAAGCGCGTTCCACCAGCTACAGGAACTGCACAACCAGTACCGTGAGATCGGACCTGTAGCCAAAGAGCTGCGTGAGCAGATATGGACACGATTCAAGCAGGCAAGCACGGTGATAAACCGCAAACACGCTGCACACTATGAGGCAATAAAGCAGGAGCAGGAAGACAACCTCGCCAAGAAGAGCGAGCTGTGTGATAAGGTAGAGATGATTTCTACCGCTGACTGCAAGACCGCTGCTGACTGGGAGGCAAAGGCAAAAGAGGTGATCGCACTGCAAGCTGAGTGGAAGACTATCGGCTTTGCGCCAAAGGCGATGAACGTAAAGATATTCGACCGTTTCCGTACAGCGTGCGACCAGTTCTTCGTTGCTAAAAATGAGTTCTTCAATGAGCTGCGTTCTCGTTTCCAAGAGAACATTGATAAGAAGGAAGCATTGGTAAAACAAGCACAGGCTCTGCAAGACAGCACCGACTGGAAGGCTACCGCAGAGAAGCTCGTACAGCTTCAGAAAGAGTGGAAGAACGTTGGTATGGTGCCACGTAAGATAGGCGATGCACTATGGAAGGAGTTTATTGCAGCGTGCGATAAGTTCTTCGGAGCACGTAATGCCGCAAACGCTGGTGAGCGCAATGAGCAGCAAGAGAACCTCAAGAAGAAGAATGAGGTAGTAGAGAAGCTGAAAGCTCTGTGTGAGGAAGAGACTGACGACCTGCGCAAAAAAATACAGGCACTGACAGAAGAGTTTAACTCTATCGGTCATGTACCGTTCAAAGAGAAAGACAAGCTCTATGAGGCTTATCACGCAGCTCTTGACGATGTATACAAGAAGTTGAACAAAACACGTGCCGACCGTCGCCTGAAGGACTTTAAGCAAGGCATGAAGGAAGTGGCAAAGCGTGGCGAGGCAGCGGTAGACAGTGAGCGTATTCGTCTGCAGCGTCGTTATGATGCTATGAAGGCAGAGCTTGCAAACTACGAGACAAACCTTAACTTCCTTTCAGCAAGTAGCAAGAAGGGTAACTCGCTCATTGACGAGATGAACCGCAAGGCAGATAAACTGCGCGACGAGCTTGACCTGCTTAAAAAGAAGATTAAGGCGATAAAGGAATAATATCGCTTGTTTAATAGTGATATAACAAAAGCAAACAAGGGGCTTTGGTCTATCAGATCATTGCCCCTTGTCGGCATTATTTGTGTTTGGGATAATGTTATCAACAGTAGTTTTATAAATTAGCCTTGTTATATTTAGAGACTATTTAGAAGATAACAGCAAAAAGATTGTACGAGGATGAACAACATATTAATAGTAGAAGACGACTTGACGTTCGGCACCATAATACAGAAGTTCCTTGACAGAAAAGGCTATGCCACAGAGAGAGTCACCACGGTGAAGGCTGCCTTACAGCGTTTTGAGGACGGAAAGACGTGGCATCTGGTGCTGTCTGATATGCGACTTCCCGACCATGACGGTATGGTGCTCCTGCAATGGTTGAGAAAACACGCCATCAGCGTGCCCTTTATCGTCATGACAAGCTATGCGGAGGTGCAGAATGTAGTGCTCGCCATGAAGTCAGGAGCTACAGACTATATAGCCAAACCATTCTCGCCAGACGTGTTGATGGATAAGATAACAGACGCGCTGAAGCATGAAGATGACAGCATACCCATAAGTCAACCGAAGAAAGAGAAGAAGACGGCAGAGGGACAGCTACCAAAATACATAGAGGGAGAGAGCGAGGCGTCAAAGAAACTCTATGACTTCGTAGCACTCGTTGCGCCAACACCGATGTCGGTACTGATACTTGGTGCCAGTGGTGCGGGCAAAGAGTACGTGGCTCACCGCATACACGAGCTAAGCACTCGATGCGCTAAGCCATTCTTCGCGCTTGACTGCGGTGCCATACCAAAGGATGTGGCGGTGTCAGAACTGTTTGGACACGTAAGAGGGGCATTCACAGGAGCCGAACAAGACAAGAAGGGAGCGTTTGAAATAGCTAACGGTGGCACGCTGTTTCTTGACGAAGTGGGCAACCTTAACTATGAGGTGCAGGTGCAACTGCTGCGTGCCTTGCAGGAGCGTAAAATACGTCCGTTAGGCGGAACGAAAGAGGTGGAGATAGACATACGTCTGGTGTGCGCCACAAACGAAAACCTTGCGCAGCGTGTACAGGAAGGAAAATTCAGAGAAGATCTTTATCATCGCATCAACGAGTTTACTATAACCATGCCAGCATTGAAAGACCGTGGGGCGGACTTGTTGCTCTTTGCCGACCTCTTCTTGCGTCATGCTAACAAAGAATTGGGTCGCAACGTGTCGGGCTTTGACCATAAGGCTACGGAGATGATGATGAGATATGACTGGCCCGGTAATTTGCGCGAGTTGAACAATGTAGTAAAAAGGGCCACACTGTTGACGAAAGACGCATACATAGGGGTAGAGGAATTAGAGCAAAGCATGAACCATCTCGCGGCAGTTGCAGAACCTCTTACGC
>CAKQDQ010000052.1 GCA_934229335.1 uncultured Prevotella sp. | reverse complement strand
ATGAAGATGGAGCAATGCGAGCATTGTGACTGATGAATGGCTCCAAAATATCCAAAAAGATATGGCAAGACAACTTTATCTTAGATATTATTTATCTCGTTAAATTGTACCAAGTTATTTTTTTACCGTCACTAAAATGGTAAATTAGAAGTAATATGCTATAGAAAGAAAGCTTATGATACAGACCATAATAATGACCGTGGCACTGTTTGCCACGCTGAGTGTTCAGAAAACGGTGTATCGTGATAACAATTACCGCGTAGAGACGACATCCACAACAGACCGTCGTGGAGTGACGACATACCGTGACCGTGATGGCAAAAAAATTGGTACGTCACGTGAAGACGCCTATGGCAATACAATATATCGTGATCGTGACGGACGCAAGACGTATACAGGGACAACCGACCGCCGTGGTGTGACGACATATCGTGACCGTGACGGCAAAAAGGTAGGCACGTCAACAGTCGACCGCCGGGGAGTGACGACATACCGAGACCGTGACGGCAAGAAGGTTGGCACGTCAAGGTAAGAGGACTGGTGAAACGGAAACACCGTGAATCAAGATGTCAGAAAAAAAGTTGTTTTCGTGACAAAGTGATAAACCAAAAAGTACATCAGAGAGCGAGTAAATAGAGAGAAGAGAGGGAGAAATACCGAGTAAGAACGTGGCGTTTCTGTAGAGAAAGACTAAAAGCGTAGCAATGGGAATACGATAACACCCCTTTCGCAATACGATAAGGGCACAATCGCACTGTGAAAAGATAGCAGTCACAGCGTGATTGTGCCCTTATTGTATGGCTAAAAGCATACTGTTTATAGAGAGGTTGGCTGATAAAGTATTTATAGTCAATAGTATACGTAAAAGCGCGAGAATCGCGTATTTGTACCAAAAACTTGTCTTGAAGATTTTATCGCAGTTTCAGAGCGTTACGAAAAATCACGGTGTAAGCAAAGAGAAGCTATAAGGTGTCATTATGCTACAATTATACTATTCATCAATTCTTGCTTTCTTACGTCCGTTAGCCAACACAATCTCCACCTCGTCATCCCTTGTCAGAGCAGTCGCGTCAGTCACCGCCTTGCCATTGAGCAGCGTGATAGAATATCCACGACGCAGAATAAGCGTAGGGTCAACAGCCTTGGCACGCTGTTCCAGCATAGAGAGGCGATGCTTCTCACGTTCAAAGAAGGTAGCAGAGAGCCAAGGGATACGTTGCGACAGCCTGTCGAGGCGGTTGCGCTCAATAAGCTGTCGGTGCTCTATCGCGTGCACCATACGGGTCTCCATCTGCGCTATGTGGTTCGTCTCACGCATAAGGCGCAACGTTACGGCAGAGGCAAGACGCTGTTCTTGTCGCTGTATCGCCATCGTCTCCTGTTGCATACGCAGGCTTACGCAGCTCGCAATGCGCTGCGAGAAATCGTCTACCATATCGAGAGTGTGCGCTAAATGCGCTACGAGAAAGGCGGCTACAGCGGTAGGCGTCTTCTGACTCACACAGGCAATGATGTCGAGTACCGATTGATCACGCTCGTGACCAATGCCCGTAATGATAGGCAGTGGGAAGTTAGCCACGTGTTCCGCTAACGGCAATGTGTCAAACCCCGACAGGTCAGCGGTGCTACCACCGCCACGTATTATGACAACAGCGTCGAAGAGGTCTGCCAGTTCGTTAATCTCCCCTAATGCGGCGATGACGCTGTCCTGCACCTGTTCGCCCTGCATGATGGCAGGAAAAAGGCGCGTATAAAACTTCAGCCCGTATTCGTTATCGTCCAACTGCTTACGGAAGTCGCCATAGCCAGCAGCCGTAGCACTTGATATTATAGCGATGCGCTGCATAAACAAAGGCAATGGTAGAGTCTTATTCATGTCTATTACGCCCTCCTCCTTCAAAGTATTCAGTATCTCTAAGCGTCGCTGCGCCATGTCGCCGAGAGTGTAAGAGGGGTCAATGTCGTACACAATCCATGAGAATCCGTAAGCCACATGAAAGTTGGCACGCAGACGCAGCAACACCTTCATGCCTGGTTTGAGAGGTTCGCCCGTAGCGTGTATAAACTTAAAGGCAACCCGTTGCCATGTGTTACGCCAGCAGCAGGCACGTGCCTGAGCTCGCGGAGTGTTAGTACGGTCATCCTTCTCCACCAGTTCCATGTAGCAGTGACCATGACTGTCGTTAACATTGGCAAGCTCTGCCACTGTCCAGTAGTCTTCAGGCATGGACAGTTCTATAACTTCGCTGACGAGCGAGTTGAGTTGTGAGAGGGTAAGATAATTCATGAGCGGAAGTGACAGTTAAGGGGTGGTAAATTAAAAATTAATAGTTAATAATTAAAAATTATGATAGCTGTAGGTTCATGCCCCACCATTACCGTTTCATTGTAATCATAATTATTAATTAGAAATTAATAGTTAATAATTAAAAATTATGATAACTGTAGGTTCATGCCCCACCATTACCGTTTCATTGTAATCATAATTATTAATTACTCAAGTCTCGAATTTAGTTAAAAGCGGGCTGAAAGCCCAATAAGCGCATAGCCCAGGGCAAGCGAAGCGGCACCCTGGGTATTGTCATATTATCAATGGTACGCCCTGAAAGGGCAAAAGCGTTAACGATGGTAATTTATAGAACCACCCATATAGTAATCCATTATCTTTCAGATGTAATCATAATTTTAAATTATTAATTATAAATTTTTAATTCCTTTGTTCTGTTCGTTTTACAAAGTTAGGAGAAAAATGTAAGACCACAAAACTTTTCTACCATTTGTTTTGAAATACAACAAAAAATCAGTAACTTTGCAATAATAAATCACATTATATATAATGAGTAACAAACAGGCAGCATTAGAACTTGGAACCAAACCCGTTGGTGCGCTATTGATGCAATATGCGTTGCCAGCTATAGTGGCAATGGTGGCATCGTCATTGTATAACATGGTAGATAGCATATTCATAGGTCAGGGAGTAGGAGCCATGGCTATATCAGGACTTGCTATCACCTTCCCGTTAATGAACCTCTCTGCTGCTTTCGGTGCGGCAATAGGCGTAGGCTCTTCAACCTTCCTTAGCGTAAAGTTAGGGCAGCGTGACTATGGTATAGCCAATATCATACTCGGCAACTGCGTAGCCCTTAATATCCTTGTAGGTTTACTCTTCGGTGGCATAGGCTTGCTGTTTCTTGACCCGATACTACGTTTCTTCGGTGCAAGTGACTATACATTGCCCTACGCTCGCGACTATATGGAGATTATACTCATTGGCAATGCCGTGACACACCTCTATCTTGGACTTAACGCAGTACTGCGAGCAGCGGGCAAACCCAAAGCTGCGATGAACCTAACCATATTCACCGTGATACTCAACGCTATTCTCGACCCGTTGTTTATCTACACCTTCGGCTTAGGAATACGCGGTGCTGCATACGCCACAGTATTGGCACAGCTCTTCGCTTTGTGTTGGCAGTGGCGGTTGTTTAGCGACAAGAATAGCTTGTTACACCTCGATTACAGTAAGATAAAGGTGCAGGGACGCATCGTTCGCAGCATACTCAGTATAGGAGTATCACCATTTGCCATGAACGCTTGCGCTTGCTTAGTCGTTATCTTCATCAATAACTCATTGGCAAAATATGGCGGAGACATGGCGGTAGGTGCATATGGCATAGCCAATCGCGTGGCGTTCGTCTTCGTAATGATAACAATCGGTGTGTGTCAGGGTATGCAGCCTATAGCTGGTTATAACTATGGCGCGCAGAACTATAACCGACTGAGAGAGGTACTGAAACTCTCTATCATTTCAGGTACAGCGATATGCGCCTCTGGCTTCCTGCTGTGTATGCTGTTTCCACGCCTCGTAGCACGCCTGTTTACGGTAGATGAGACGCTGATAGAAATGTCCATCGTGGCGTTAAGGTACATGATGGCGGTGTTCTGTATAATAGGAGCGCAGATGGTTATCACCAATTTCTTCCAGTCAATAGGCAAGGCTAAGGTCAGCATATTCCTTAGCTTGTCAAGACAGTTGCTCTTCTTGGTGCCAGCATTGTTCCTCCTGCCGAAGTGGTTAGGACTGGAAGGCGTATGGTTAGCAATGCCTGTATCTGACGCCTTAGCGGCAATAGTAGCATACGTGATGCTTATGGCATACATAAAGAAGTTGAAATAAGTGATGTTGAAAAAATAACTTGCGCATTTTTTTACCACAGATTGCTGAGATATTTGGGGGATATAAAGATGAAATGATGCGAGCATCGTGACTGATGAATAGCCAAAAAATAACCAGCAAGACGATAAAAAAATACGTAAGATAACATTATTCTAACATTAATAAAGCTTCTCAAGTTATTATTTTAACATTACAAAAAAAATATATAAGCTATGGATAATCTCATAATAAGCGTAGGACGGCAACTCGGTAGTGGTGGGTGTGAGATAGCAGAAGCACTTGCACGTGACTTCGGTTGCAAGTTTTATGACAAAGAGTTGATAAACCTTGCGGCAGAACGTAGCGGTTTCAGTCCTAAGATATTTGCGCATAACGATGAGCATCACGGTAACCTCAAAACGTTCTTCGGAGCTTTCTCCTCACGTATAGGACGCATGAGTGGCGCGTTTTATAACAATAGTATGTCGCAAGAATCATTGTTTCAAGTGCAGAGTGAGGTAATACAGAAGGCGGCAAGCGAGTCTGCGTGTGTCTTTGTAGGGCGTTGTGCCGACTACATCCTGCGTAACAACAAACACCTCTTCAGTGTGTTTATAACGGCAGACGATGATGTTCGCGCAAGAGTAATGTCAGAACGACTCGGTTGCGACATAGAGACAGCGGCACGATATATAGAGAAAAAAGAAGAGGAGAGAGCGGCATATTATAACTACTACACCTCAAAGGTATGGGGAGCGGCACAGAGTTACGATATGTGTATCAACTCTTCGATGTTCGGACAGCAAAGAACGGCAGAGTTGATAGGAGAGGTAATACGAGAAAGATTTAATATATAGCGATGCAAGGAAGTAGCATCGTTAGCCTAAACATAATAAAAATGAAGAAGATATTATTATTGGGCTCAGGCGAACTCGGTAAAGAATTCGTCATAGCAGCAAAGCGTGCAGGACAGTATGTGATTGCCTGCGACCGTTATGATAATGCGCCAGCCATGCAAGTGGCTGACGAAAGGGAAGTATTCTCTATGCTTGACGGTGACGCACTCACCGCAGTAGTGGAGAAACATAAGCCAGATATCATTGTGCCAGAGATAGAAGCTATACGCACAGAACGCCTCTTCGACTTTGAGAAGGAAGGCATACAGGTGGTGCCATCAGCACGTGCGGTGAACTATACCATGAACCGTCAAGCGATAAGAGACCTCGCTGCAAAGGAACTCGGACTGAGAACGGCAAAGTATTTCTATGCAAAGACATACGAGGAGATGCTTGAGGCAAGTAAGGTTATAGGCTTCCCATGTGTCGTTAAACCGTTGATGTCAAGCTCTGGACACGGTCAGAGCACTGTGAAGTGTGAGGCAGACCTGCGCAAAGCCTTTGACGATGCCATGGCAGGATCACGAGGTGACGTAAAGGAAGTAATAATAGAGGAGTTTATTAACTTTATATCAGAGTTCACACTGCTCACCGTTACGCAGAAAAACGGACCGACACTCTTCTGCCCACCGATAGGACACGTGCAGAAAGGCGGTGACTATCGTGAGTCATGGCAGCCATACCAGATATCTGAGAAAGACCTGAAGGATGCCGAAATGATGGCTGGTAAGGTGACGGAAGCGTTGACTGGAGCTGGCTTATGGGGCGTAGAGTTCTTCCTAACAGATACTGGTGTAGTGTTCTCGGAGTTGTCTCCACGTCCGCATGACACTGGTATGGTAACATTAGGACATACCACTAACCTCTCAGAGTTTGAACTTCACTTCCGCGCTGTAATGGGATTGCCTATCGCTGGCATACACCTTGAGCACGCAGGAGCCTCTGCTGTGGTGCTTGCGGATAAGGATTACGACGGAATACCAGAGTATAACCTCGTTGATGCGCTTAAAGAAGACCACACACGAGTACGCATCTTCGGTAAGCCTGCAGCACCAAAGGGACGCAGAATGGGCGTGGTTCTTGCCTACGGACCAGTAGAGGAAGGCACAGACCCACTGCGAGAGCGTGCTAAACGCCTTGCTGCGACAGTGCTAAAGTAATTCATAATGCACGAAATTTAATTCATAATGCATAATTCATAATGCATAATTAGGTTGGCGTATTGTGTGTTATGTCTTCAGAAATATAACAGTGTATAATCAAAAATCATGAATCATGAATTATGAATTGTGAATTAATCGCGACCTTCCACTCCCCTTTCGGCAGTAAGTTTGGTGTACCTCGCCAAGCAGGGGTAGTGCCCGAACTGCGTGGAACAATAGTCCTTGCACCAGAATATCGCACTCCCGATGCCGTGAGAGGAATGGAAGACTTCGACTATCTGTGGCTATTGTGGGGCTTCTCTGCCAACAAACACGCAGCGAAGGGTGTCACAGTGCGTCCTCCACGGCTTGGAGGCAACAAGCATCTTGGGGTCTTTGCCACCCGTTCTCCGTTCAGACCTACCCCCATAGGGCTATCGTCTGTGCGCATAGAACGGATAGATTATGATGCTCCTGATGCTCCAGTGATACACGTTTTGGGCGCGGATCTAATGGACGGAACGCCTATTTACGACATAAAACCATACATACCCTACACCGATGCGCACCCAGAAGCACGCGGAGGGTTTACGGATACCACGCAATGGCAGCCATTAGAGGTCGTGATACCAGAGCAATGGCGAGAGAAAGTGTCACAACAACTGACGGAAGTGCTTGCACAAGATCCACGACCGCAGTATCATGACGATGCGGAACGCATATACGGTATGGACTATGACGGCATGAACGTGCGCTTTAAGGTAAGTGATGGCACGCTGACAGTAGTGGAAGTGTTGTGAAAACTGTATTATAAAGAATTAGGGAGAGATATTAATGAGAGAGAAGATGCATAGAACTAACTATATAACTATCAAACAAAAAACATGAGAAAACTATTTGTAGCGGCATTGATAGCAATGATGTCATTGTCGCAGTCGTATGCTGCCAAGAAGGTACAGAAGGACCTTTTCCCTGACGGTACGGAGGTTCCGCAGTGGTTTCGTGACAATACGCCAGTAAATCTTGCGGCACTTGGCACACAGTATAAGTTGACAGACTACCGTATTTTTGCCGATGGCAGGGTGCATACAGCAGAGATTCAGGCACTCATAGATAAGGCTGCAGCCAATGGTGGTGGCGTAATCGTAGTGCCGCAGGGCATTTATCTGACTGGGGGACTGACCTTTAAGCAGGGCACACACCTATATCTTGAAGACGGAGCGGTGCTGATGGGATCAGACTTCATAGGTGATTATCCTCTCGGTAAGACACGTATTGAAGGCGAAACCTGCACATATTTTGGAGCACTTATCAATGCTGACGGTCTTGATGGCTTCACTATATCAGGCAAGGGAACCATAGACGGCAACGGATTGCGTTACCACCAGTCATTCTGGTTGCGCAGAAAGTGGAACGGAAAGTGTACTAACAAGGACGAGCAACGCCCACGTCTCGTTTATATCAGCAACAGTAAGAACGTGCAGATAGAAGGCGTTAAACTGCAAAACTCCGCTTTCTGGACCACACATATATATAATTCAGAGAACGTAAAACTCCTTGGATTGCGCATATACTCGCTTGGTAAGCCTAACGACAGCAAGGGACCGTCAACAGACGCCATTGACCTTGACGTGGTAAAGAATGTTCTTGTGAAGAACTGTTATATGTCTGTCAACGACGATGCGGTAGCGATAAAGGGCGGAAAAGGACCTTATGCAGACGCTTTCGAGAAGAAATACGATGGCGTAGAGATACCAAAAGAGAACATAGGCAATGGCGCTAACAGTAACATCATCATTGAAGACTGTGAGTATGGCTTCTGTCATGGGTGCCTTACCCTTGGTTCTGAGTCAGTACATAGCCGCAATATCATTCTGCGTCGTATCAACATCACCTCTCAAGCCAACAACCTCTTGTGGTTAAAGATGCGTCCTGACACTCCGCAGCGATACGAATACATCACCGTAGAAGACATAAAAGGTCCGGTAAAGAACTTTATTCTCGTTGCGCCTTGGACACAGTTCTATGACCTCAAGGGCAGGAAAGACGCACCAATGTCATACTCTGACCACATCACTATGCGCAACTGCGATGTAGACTGCAATGTGTTCTTCAATGTAAAGAAGCAGGATGAGGTTTACCGCCTGTCCAACTTCAACTTCGAGAACATTACGGTGCGTGCCAAGAACAAGGACTTCCACCCTGAGTTAGTGGATCAGTTCACTTACAAGAACATCAATGCTCAATAACCATGGGGCGTTATGACATGGCGGATGAGAATCGTAAAGACGAGCTTATCCGCACCATTGAGCACAGCATAGAGAAGCTCTCGCTCCCAGAACTGGAAGCGGTGTATTATGATTTAGTGTCCAAGGGCTACATAGAATTGTAAACAACACATATTAATATCCTTACCGTCAAGACTAAAAATAATCTTGGCGGTAAGCCTTTTTTATATGAAAGATAATAGAGACTCATTAGATTTCAAGACCGAACCAGTAGGAAAACTGTTTAGAAAGATGTTTCTTCCTACCCTCGTAGGATTGGTATCGATGGTTATACTCAACATAACCGATGGTGCTTTCGTTGGTCATGGCGTAGGCAGTGATGCCCTTGCCGCCGTCAATATCGTTGCGCCACTGTTCCTTATAGGTACAGGAATCGGTTTGATGTTCGGCATAGGCGGTAGCGTAACGGCAAGCATACATCTCTCGAAAGGCAACAACCACGCAGCATACCTGCACGTAACGCAGGCAATACTCGCCAGCGTCGTTACGGCTTCAGTAGTAGCCTGTGCGGTATTGTCGTTCCCAGAGGAGACCTGTAGGCTCTTTGGCTGTTCCGATTTATTGCTTCCTTTAGCAGTAAGATATCTGCGCTGGATAGCGTTAGCATTACCTTTCAACCTTCTCGGACTAACAGCCATGTTCATGGTGCGCCTTGACGGTTCACCGCGTTTTGCCATGGCAGTAAACTGCTCCATCGCTATCCTTAACATAATCCTTGACTATATCTTCATCTTCCCACTACAGTGGGGACTGGAAGGAGCGGCAATAGCAACATCGCTGGCCTTCTCTTTAGGTGCGATACCAACGGTAGTGTATCTTTTGAAGTATACTACCACGGTGCATATGTATCGCATAAAGGTGACATCAACCAGTCTTTGGCTAACGATGCGAAATATAGCATATCAGATAAAGATAGGCTTCTCTGCCATGTTAGGCGAACTTGCCATAGCGTCAGTAATGATAGTTGGCAACTATGTCTTCATGAAGTACCTTGGCGAAGATGGCGTAGCGGCATATTCCGTAGGCTGTTACTGTCTGCCTATAGTCTTCATGGTAGGCAACGCCATAGTGCAAAGCGTACAACCAATAGTCAGTTTCGCATACGGAATGAACGACGAGGAGCGTCTGCGCAGTGCCAGAGCGTTGTCATTACGCACCTCTTTCATCTGCGGACTCATGGGAATGTTGTTCGTAGCGTTAGGTTCAGACGTGATCTCAGGTATCTTCTTGCCAGAAAACTGTCGTGCTTACACACTCTGCTGTGAGGGATTGCCATATTTCTCCCCAGCGTTCTTCTTGGTAGCGGTAAACCTTGTCATGATAGGTTATCTGCAATGTATAGAGGCAGCACGCATGGCAACAACGTTCATGGCACTGAGAGGCTTTGTGTTCATTATCCCATCTTTCATCCTATTGCCTATGATTGCCGATGCACCAGGACTTTGGCTCGCCCTTCCAACGGCAGAACTGCTGACCCTGTTGATCATGATAGTAACCCGAAAGTTAGGAATAAAGGAAGTATAACAGCATAAACCAACGTAACATATCACATAAACAAGCAAGTCGCATTACCGATATAAGGTAGTGCGACTTGCTTGTTTATATAGCATTTAGGTACGTTAAAGAATTTTTGTTTCTGTGAATAAAGATTTAACAGTATAGCCTTTATGAAATAAAATAAGTAATTTTGTAACCGAAAAAGTGAGAAACAGTCATTGCCCATAACGTTTCTTCTGTTATTAATGTGCTGGGCCCGACGTACAATTACTCCTTGAAAAGTGTAGCAATGGTATGATATTGTGATAGCAGATAATTGTAAAAATATGAGATTTATAAATTCTATTCAACGCTTGCAGAGCCTTCTGGTCTGCTTGCTGATTATTGCTTCGCTGGCGATAGTGAAGCAAGGAGAGTTCATGGGTTACAGTGTGAAGTCGAAGGTAGAGCAACGGCTGACTGTAAGCAATGACACTCTGCGAGTACTTGACAATGGGGCGGTGGTGATAAACACTACTAATCTTGCCTCAGACGTAATGGGGTATGCTGGCAAGGTGCCCCTTGAAATTACCGTAAAAGACGGCATCGTGCAGGAGGTGCGAGCCAAAGACAATGCCGAGACAAAAGAATTTTTCGAGCAAGCGGCAGTGCTCTTAGGCATGTGGAAAGGCAAGAGCGTTGACGAGGCTATGCGAATGAAAGTCGATGCGGTCTCAGGAGCCACATTTTCCTCAAAGGCTATCATAGAGAATGTGCAGAGAGGACTGACGTATGCTAAGCAAAAAGGCTTAACGACAGGTGAAGAAGTAGTGACGGAAAGCTGTGATGATTGGTCACAATTAAAGGTATCAGACTTCGAGCTATTAATAAAAAGCGTGGCAGGACTGCTCGTTGTGCTCATGGCAGCGATAATGCCGCTCTTTGTAAAGAACAAGAAGTACCGCCTATGCCAGTCGGTGCTGAATGTAGTAGTGCTCGGCTTTTGGTGCGGTTCGTTCCTTTCCTACACCTCATTGATAGGCTATGCGGCACATGGCATAAACAGTCTTGCGCTGATAGTCCCTGTCATTATGTTGACAGTAGCGTTCATCTACCCCTTGTTCGGCAAGAAATCATATTACTGTACCAATGTTTGTCCCTTCGGTTCGTTGCAGTTCCTTGCAGGAAAGTGCGTGAAATACAAGGTAAGAATGAGTCAGAAAACACTGAAGAGGTTAGACCTGTTTCGCCAGATACTATGGGCTTTGCTCATGCTCAGTATATGGAGTGGGGTATGGAGCGACTGGATGGACTATGAACCATTCTCTGCTTTTCTCTTCCTAACGGCGTCGTGGGTAACGCTTGTGATAGCCATTGCGTTCTTCCTGCTCTCGTTTGTAGTAATGAGACCATACTGTCGCTTTGTCTGTCCAATGGGAACGCTGTTAAGATACAGCCAGCAGTAAAGTGTAGTAAAGCAATATAACAAACAATACATAATTATGAAAGCATCAAAACTTTTGAACATTGTGTTAGCCGTAGCCCTTGTTGTAGTATCAGTAAGATTGGCTATGGGCAACGCTGGAGCTGCAAACAGAGCGTCAAGCAGTTGTAATGACACGGCAGACATCGTGTATCAGACCATTATGACACGTGCTTCCGTGCGTTCTTATCAAGATAAACCCGTAGAAGACGAGAAGATAGAGAAGTTGCTTCATGCTGGAATGGCAGCACCATCAGCCGTAAACATACAGCCGTGGCACTTCGTTGTGATAAAGGATAAAGCAACACTTGAGAAAATAGCCGACCTTACCCCTAACGCTGGAATGGCAAAGGACGCTCCCTTGGCGATAGTAGTCTGCGGAGATATGAGCAACGAAAAGGAAGGTATGGTACGCGAATTTTGGAGTCAAGACGTGTCTGCCGCAACGGAAAACATACTCCTTGCTGCCCACAGCATGGGGCTTGGAGCTGTGTGGACGGGCACTTACCCAGACCAGAAACGCTGTGACGCTATATCAAAACTGCTCGGGCTGCCCAGCCATATCATACCTTTCAATACTATTGTGATAGGTTATCCTAAGGGTGAGACGCAGCCTAAGGACAAGTGGAAACCAGAGAATGTGTCGTATGAGCATTTCGGTAATAGCAAGGAAGATGCGCCAGTGGCAAACGACACAAAGGAAACGAAAAAGGACTTCGAGGAGTTTGACGTGACAGAAGACTTCCACGCCAATCCGTTCACGTTCTTCAAGGGCAAGGGATTATTGTTGGCGGCAGGTGATAAGTCGAACTTCAATGAGATGACAATAGGCTGGGGCGCACTCGGTAATATATGGGAGAAGGGCATGTCGATGATGACGGTCTATGTAGCAAAGGGAAGATATACTTTCGGTTACATGGAAAAGGCACGTTACTTCACCGTAATGGAGTTTGACGACGCGCATAAAGACATCTTGGAATACATGGGAACACACAGTGGACGTGATGGCGACAAGGTGAAGGCGTTAGGACTTCACACTAAATACACCGAGCATGGCACGCCTTATTTTGAAGAGGCGAAGACGGTGTTTGAATGTGAGATGATTTATCATGCACCGTTTGACCCTAAGGGATTTGGCAAGATGCCTAAGGACTTTTACGCTAATTTCCCTGCTGGCATACACTCTATGTATATGGGCAAGATAGTTAAGGCGATGAGGAAATAAGTGGGGGGCAATGCCAACACTATCTAATCGCATCACGAAAGCACCCAAATCGTATTACGAAAGCACCCAAATCGCAATGCGATTTGGGTGCTTTCGTAACGCCATGTTATAGTGACGTGCTAAAGGTGCCTTATTTACAAAAAAACAAGCAGGTGCTCATGACCGTGTCATGGCACCTGCTTGTTGTCTTTATATCTGGTGATAAATGTTGTTTTATCGTATTGTTACCATTGTGGCACCAAAGCCGTATTGCTGGAACGACGCGTCTTGATAAGGGCATGAGGGGTATTCGCGGCGCAGAATGTCGATGACAGCACGACGTAGCACGCCTTCGCCATTGCCGTGAATGAACACGATGCGACGTCCTTTTGAGTTCTTATACTCGTTCATCGTGTTACGAACCGTCTGCAACTGATATTCCTTAATAGCCTTAGCGTCCATGCCAGCAGTAGTCTCCAGTACCTCATGGGCGTGGAGGTCAACCTCTATGAGGTTATCGTTAGCCTTAATGTGCTCCTGCTTCTTAATGTCCTCACCTTTTACCTTCTCGCGCAGAGCCTTGGCGTCTTCAAGTCTTTCAAGGCGCATCTGTAGGCGACGTACCGTCATCTCCAGGCGTATCACACGGGCTTCGAGTGACTCTACCTCTTTCGGCTCCTCCTTCTTTGGCGCAGCAGGTGCTACGGTAGTCTTGGCAGCAGAGGTATTAGCGGCAGCCTTCTGCACCTTCTTCTTGTAGTATTCCTGTAGTTCCGCAATGCGGAGGTCCTCCTCTGTTGGCTCCACGGGCTTCTCCTTGCGTGGCTTGTGCGCAATGACAGGCTTCACTTCTGCTGACTGTGCGGCAGGTCTGGCTGCTGACGGGCTGTCAACTACAACCACTTCAGATTCTCTTACAGGTATTTCAAAACCGTCTTCGTCCTCTACGAGTACTATGCCGCCTTTCTGGAAGCCAGACACTTTACCGCCACCTACATCGTTAAGGAAGCGTACTTTATCTCCAATATTGATTTCCATTGTGTATAGTTTTTGTTAGTTGTTATTGTTATTTTTATATAAGGGGTGATGATGTCATGGTGTTGGTAGCGCAACTGCAAACATCATGTTCAGCACTAACGGCAGATGGTCACTGACACCACTTTGGTAGAACGTTCCGCGAAAAGTGCGTCGTGGTTTGTAGCCATGCCTGTAATCTTGTTGTAACAGCCACTGTGGGTCGTGAATATGGCAGTCTTTTACATTATCGAGCAGTGGGGCAGACAGGAGAATGTGGTCAAGACTCTTCCACTCACCACCGTATTTGTAAGTGCCTTTGGCAATGTTGCCATGCGCATTAGCCGAAACATTTGTCATGTTAGCGGCTTGCAACATACGCAGTTGCTTGTTATAATAGTAGTCATTAAAGTCGCCTGTTATGATAATCTTGGCGTTATCGTATATGCCGCGTACTGAGTCTATTGCCGTAATAAGCCTCTCTGCTACGGCGATTCTGTAAGGTTCTGACACCGTCTCGCCACCACTTCGGCTTGGAGAGTGTACCACAAAGATGTGTAGTGTATCACCATTACGTATGCATCCCTCTGCGTACAAGATGTCGCGTGTAGGCTTTTGACCTTTTCTTAGCTTCATTCTCAATGAGTGGTGAGCTATAAGGCGAAAGGTAAGTGGGTTATAGAGCAACGCTACGTCAACGCCACGCGTGTCAAGAGAGTTTGTCATTACGTACTTGTATCCTGCGTTCTTCAGCATACTTCTGCGTGTTAGCATCGTTATCACGCTGTCGTTCTCTACCTCTGCTAAAGCTACGATGTCAGGAAGGTGTCGCCTTTCGTAGCTACCTCCGCATTGATGTATCACCTTGCCGATGTCGTTTACTTTACGCCAGTAGCGTGAAAACGTCCAATGATGGTTGCCCTGAGGCGTGAAGTCGTAGTCTTCTTTAAGAGAATCGTGACGGCAGTCAAACAGGTTCTCGCAGTTATACTCCATGACAACAAACGGCATGGGGTGACTGGAAAGCTGTTGAGCTGTCACGGACTGGGCTGCACACAACAGCAACATGACTGTAGTGACATTCAGTATATATGTTATTACTCTTTCCAAAACTGTGGAGTAAAAATCACAAGTACAGAGAATATCTCTAAACGTCCCATCAACATTAGTACTGAACATATCCATTTAGCAAAGCCTGGAAGGTCGTCCCACGACATCGTAGGACCTATCTCTATGCCTAAAGTTGGTCCGACATTGCCAAGAGAAGACAGGGTAATGGTGATGGCGTTGGTGTTGTCGATGCCTGCTGCCGTCATGGTAAAGGCGGAGAATAAAAACAGTAGGCAGTAAACCGTAAGGAAAGAAAGCAGCGTTACCCTGCGTTGCATGGTGATGTTGCCGTCACCTATCTTTAGGGGCAATACCGCTTTGGGGTGTAACATCTGCTTAAATTCGTTGCTGACAACCTTCAGGAGCATGAGGCATCTGATGCTTTTGAAACCACCGCTGGTGCTACC
>CAKQDQ010000051.1 GCA_934229335.1 uncultured Prevotella sp. | reverse complement strand
AAAGGAGGTCCGGGTATGCAGGAGATGCTCTACCCTACTTCATACATCAAATCAATGCACATGGGTAAGGAATGTGCCCTCATCACCGATGGACGTTTCTCTGGCGGCACATCAGGTCTTTCTATCGGCCACATCTCACCGGAAGCAGCAAGCGGTGGCAACATCGGCAAGATTGTAGACGGTGACATTATTGAGATAGATATACCTAACCGCTCTATCAACGTAAAACTTTCTGACGAAGAACTTGCGGCACGTCCACAGCAACCACTAAAGCGTAACCGCGTAGTGTCAAAGGCATTGCGTGCCTACGCACAGTCAGTAGCATCAGCTGACAAGGGTGGAGTAAGAATCATTGACTAATCATAACTTAAAAAATTAGCATCGCCCCGACAGGCGTTCGTTAGCAACGCAGTAATAGACACGCCACATAACAAATGTGGAAGAGAATGGAATAGAGAGGCGTGACAGAAATATGGAAAAGATAACAGGTGCGGAAGCACTGATGCTCTCACTGAAAGCAGAGGGCGTCAAGACGATATTCGGATATCCAGGAGGCAGCATTATGCCTACATACGATGCTCTGTATGACTATACATACGGCACTAAGAAAGCATTTGAGCACATACTCGTGCGCCACGAACAGGCTGCTGCGCATGCCGCTGAAGGCTACGCAAGAGTGAGTGGCAAGGTAGGTGTAACATTAGTAACCTCTGGTCCTGGCGTGACCAATACCCTCACGGGAGTAGCCGACGCCATGATGGACTCAACACCTATTGTCGTTATCGCAGGACAGGTAGCGACAGGTGTTCTCGGTTCTGACGCTTTTCAGGAGGTAGACCTCGTTTCTGTCAGCCAACCTATTACTAAATGGGCATACCAGATACGTAATGCAGAAGATATAGCATGGGCTGTTAGCCGCGCATTCTATATCGCAAAGAGTGGCAGACCTGGACCTGTTGTGCTTGACTTCACCAAGAACGCGCAGACACAGCTGATAGATTACAAACCTACTAAGGTCGATTTCATCAGAAGCTACGTTCCATTCCCTGAACCATCACAGGAAGCTATAAAGGAAGCAGCGGAACTGTTGAACAGTGCCAAGAAACCTTTAGCACTTGTAGGACAAGGTGTCGAACTTGGCAACGCACAGGAAGAGCTGCGCATTTTCCTTGAAAAAGCAGACATTCCTGCTGGCAGAACCCTCATGGGACTATCAGCTTTACCAAGCGATCACAGCCTAAATATGGGTATGCTCGGTATGCATGGATCTTACTCTGTGAATATAAAGGAACAGGAAGCAGATGTTATTGTCGCAATAGGTATGCGCTTTTCTGACCGAGTTACAGGCGACTTGAAACGCTATGCCAAGCAAGCGAAGATAATACACCTTGACATTGATCCATCAGAGATTGACAAGAACGTCAAGACTACAGTGGCAGTGATAGGTGATTGCAAAGTAACCCTGCCAGCATTGACAGCCCTTGTCAATGAGGCTAAGCACACAGAATGGAAAAACTCTTTCTTACCACTGCACGAACAAGAGGTGGAGAAGGTTATCATTCCAGCCACTCAGCCAACGGAAGGTCCTCTTCTCATGGGCGAAGTAGCCAAGACTGTAGCGGAAGCCGTAAAAGGTGAAGCTGTAATTGTTACTGATGTTGGTCAAAACCAGATGATCTCTGCCCGTTATTCAAAATACGCTAAGAGCCGTTCAATTATCACTTCTGGCGGACTTGGCACCATGGGTTACGGTCTTCCGGCAGCAATGGGAGCGACATACGGAGCCCCTGAGCGTACTGTTTGTTGCTTTATGGGTGACGGTGGACTACAAATGATGATTCAAGAGTTCGGAACCATCATGGAACACAGAATACCTGTCAAGATGATTCTGATGAATAACAACTTCCTTGGCAATGTACGTCAATGGCAAGATATGTTCTTTAACCACAAGCGTTCATTCACACCGATGACAAATCCTGACTTCGAGAAGGTTGCAGCAGCATACGATATACCACATCGTCGCGTAGCAAAACGTGAGGAATTAGCAGCCGCTATACAGGAAATGCTAAATACTGACGGTCCATTCCTCCTCGAAACTGTCATCAAGCCTGATGCCAACGTAGAGCCAATGACCGCTCCAGGCAAGGCTGTTAACGAAATGATGCTTAACGTAGAATGTTAGTCTATAGGGACACTGCAATACAAAAAAGCGTAGATAACCATGACTTCAACGCAGCAGTAGCCTAACCTGTAAGACGCAATCACAAACGCCAAGAAGATTAAAAACAAAGAATGGAAAAAGAAAATAAGTGCTGCTGTGCGGCAAAACGAGGTGAAACACAAGAGGAAACCCCCGCTACTCGACTGTATACACTGCAAGTATACACAGAGAACATCGCTGGTGTCCTCAATCAAATCACTGGTGTTTTTACCCGCAGACAGATAAACATAGAGTCGCTTAACGTATCGCCATCAAGCATAAAGGGCATACACAAATACACAATCACCGCATATAGCGACGAGGCAACCATAAAGAAGGTGGTAAAACAGATTGAGAAGAAAATAGATGTTGTAAAGGCTCACTATTATCTTAACAGCGATTTGTTCCTTGTAGAAGTAGCACTCTTCAAGATATCTACCCCTATCATGATGGCACATCCAGAGATGTCGCGAGCTATTCGACATGCAGACGCACACATAACAGAAGTAAATGAAACATTCTGTATTGTAGTATGCGAGGGAACTACCGACCATATTCTACAGCTGTTCCATGAACTTAACAGCGTCAACGACAGCATATTACAGTTCACACGCTCTGGACGCATAGCGGTAACACGAAATTGTCAAGAAGAAGTTAGCCGCTTTCTGCACGAGAGAGGCGAGTCTATGTAAATAGGAATACAATCATATCGGCAAACGGATCCACCAACATGACTGACAAAACAACAAAATATTCATGCGTAGCAGACGCTTTCCACTGTGATTTCCAGCACCAACTATGCATCGCCCACTTAGGCAACAGTATGCTCAACGCAGCTGACATTCACTCAACTACCCGCAACTTCGGAATGACATACCTTAACACTATCAACAAGACATGGGTACTGTCACGATTTGCTATAGAGCTGAACGATATGCCTAAGGAGCACGATGACTTTGTCATTGAGACTTGGGTGGAAAACGCTATGAAATATTTTACACGCCGAAACTGGAAAATGTATTCTCCTGATGGCAGCAAAGTCTACGGTTATGGCAAGAGTATCTGGGCAATGATAGACACAGTAACGCGTGAACCACAAGACATTCTCGCTATCAATGACGGTAAGATAAAAGAATATATCTATCCAGAGAAGGAATGTGCGATGAAAGATGTGTCAAGAGTCACTACCCCACCGATGACCGACTACACCGAGTTTAAGGTAGCATACAGCGATATCGATGTTAACGGTCACTGCAACTCTATGAAATACATCGACCACGTTATGGACACGTTTGACCGAGACCACTTCGCTACCTACAGTCTTCAACGACTGGAGATAGCTTACGTTGCGGAAGGACACTGGAGCGACACCATCCGAATAAATCATACTTCGCCAGACGAGACACAGCATTTCTTCAGACTAACAAAACTGAACAGTGATGGCGCAGAACAAGAATTATGTCGCTTAAAAGTATATTTTCGAAACAAATTGAAATAAAAAGGGGCGTAAAAGTTGCAATATTCAAAAATAATAGCTACCTTTGCATTTCGAAAAAATAAGACAGTTACAAACAAAACAACTTTATAAAAATTTACAAAAATGGCAAAAATGAATTTTGGTGGAGTTATCGAGGAGGTAATGACACGTGAAGAATTCCCATTGGAGAAGGCTCGTGAAATACTGAAAGACGAGACTATCGCAGTAATTGGTTATGGTGTTCAGGGTCCTGGTCAGGCTTGTAACCTGCGTGATAACGGCTTCAACGTTATTGTAGGTCAGCGTCAGGGTAAGACATTTGAAAAGGCGAAGAACGACGGTTGGGTACCAGGTGAGACTCTCTTCTCTATTGAAGAAGCAGCAGAAAAGGGTACTATCGTAATGTGCCTTCTTTCTGATGCAGCCGTAATGTCAGTATGGCCAACACTGCAGAAGCACCTTACTCCTGGTAAGGCTCTCTACTTCTCTCATGGTTTTGCTATCACATGGTCTGACCGTACAGGTTGTGTACCTTCTAAGGACATTGATGTCATCATGGTAGCACCTAAGGGTTCTGGTACATCTCTTCGTACTATGTTCCTCGAGGGTCGTGGTCTTAACTCATCATACGCAGTTTACAACGATGCGACAGGTCGTGCTCTCGACCGCACATTGGCTCTTGGTATCGGTATTGGTTCTGGTTACCTGTTTGAGACAACATTCCAGCGTGAGGCTACTTCAGACCTTACAGGCGAGCGTGGCTCACTGATGGGTGCTATCCAGGGTCTTCTTAGCGCACAGTATGAGGTTCTCCGTGAGAACGGACACACTCCTTCTGAGGCTTTCAACGAGACCGTTGAGGAGCTCACACAGTCACTCATGCCTCTCTTCGCAGCAAAGGGTATGGACTGGATGTACGCTAACTGCTCTACAACTGCACAGCGTGGTGCCCTCGACTGGATGGGTCCTTTCCACGATGCTTGCAAGCCTGTAGTACAGAAGCTTTACGAGTCTGTTAAGTCTGGTCACGAAGCACAGATTTCTATCGACGCCAACTCAAAGCCTGACTACCGTGTAGGTCTTGAGAAGGAGCTTAAGGCTCTCCACGATTCTGAGATGTGGCGTACAGCAGAGACTGTTCGTCAGCTCCGTCCAGAGAACAACTAATTCCTTATATATACAGGAAATTCTCTTTAGAAAATAATATTTACAGCGCATTGGACAAACGTTCAGTGCGCTGTTTTTTTGTGTTTATCATTCTATGTAGCCTTTTTCCTTCTGATATTCTCTTTGGTAATGAATTATTATAAGCCCATACTGGTAACTTATAACAGGGTTATAAAAAAACTATTAATATCCACCTTTTAATATCACCAACTCATAAATTAGAAACGAGGAAACCGTATTTTATATCTACCAAAAGCCTACTCTTGGTCGTCAACATTCCAAGATGCAGTAGAATCCGACTCCATCGCAATGTCATACGCTTCTCTTAATTGGTCGGTAGTCCACGCAGTATCACGCCATTTTTCACTTTCCTGCTCGTCTATCTCCATTTGTCTATAATATGACTCTATCTCCTTCTCTATATCTTTACACCGTAACGCATGAGTAAACAGCTCAAAACAGTTCTCATCCCAATTACCGCCATACCTGTAACAAAACATATCAGCAAAAAGTATTTTATAACTATTATACTTAAACGCAGCATACATTATTTCCTTAAAAAGTCTCTTCCTTTCATCCTCGTTTTCCATTAAAAGCGAAGTATCATACAATTTTTGACACTCTAAGCCCGCATAATATGCAAATCTCTGCAAGAATCGCCCACTTTTTTCTCTAAAAAAACGAATATTGTAGAGATAACACTCTGCTTCTACAATCTCGTATAGTTCTTTTATATGCGCTGATTTACTCTTATCAATAGTGCACAGTCTAACAATATCGTCAGAAAATGTATGTGTTTCCGTATATTTGTTTATTTCTCTTGCTTTATCCTGTAGTTCATCTTCTACAGGTTCAAAAAGTCCATTTATTAATTTTCTTTCGACACTTTTACGCACAGACTTCGTAACATGGTCTAAATCATCATAAGATGCGATTCTACAACAAGAGGTTATCTCACCTGTTTTCATATTCATCATTCTACAAATATGAAACAAATCATAATAAGAAATACAGTAGCAATTTACATCCTCTATTAAACACTCACCAAAATCTATATCATATTTTCTATAAAAAAAGCGTTTTACTTCTTCATATATATTATCCATAAAGTCTTCCTTACTTTTATATTTTGTATGTTTCTCCCAAAACTTTGTTTTACGTAAATCAAACCACATTTTATAAAACCGTTTAGGATTCACATATTTTTGATGATAAGAATCTATTCTCTTTCGACCAGGATAGAATGATGCAATAAGATAAGGTTTTTCGAACGAAAAACCATTACATTTTTTTAATGAAACAAATTGTGATGCCATATTACTGTTTGTTGTTTTTTTTAACTCCTATATGATATTCGTACCACTACTATCATACGGAAATGTTAATAGATTATATAATACAATATTTTCAAAACGAAGACTCTCTGTATGATTAGATTTTATGACCAACACACTAATTTACGCGACAAATTTACTAAAAAATAACGTTATTACAATAGATTGATATAGAAATTTCTATAAATTTTCTACCATACACATTTCAGAAAAATAATTTTACTAATACGAAAGCACCCATATCACAGTGCGATAAGGGTGCTTTCGTAACACGATTTGTATGCTTTCGCACTACAATTTGATAGTTATCGTAACGGCTATAAATAGCGATACGTGAAGCGTATATTACACTTTGCAACTGAGTTGCAAAATAATTGCAGTAATTTTGCTGTTGAAACGAGAAGAATAGACGGTTTACTCTATTTTTGAAATGACGAACACTAAATAATACAACACATAAAATGGAAGAAGTCTTCAATCTGGTGAACGCGATGTCACCTTACCTATTACTCGGTTTTCTCTTTGCCGGCATACTCCATGTCTTCGTACCTGGAGCTGTCTACAGCCGTTATCTCTCAGGACATAATTTTCGTTCGGTATTCTATGCCGCACTGTTCGGTGTGCCACTGCCACTATGTTCTTGCGGTGTCATACCTACAGCTATGTCGCTACGCAAGGAGGGCGCAAGCAAAGGTGCAACCGTTTCGTTTCTTATAGCAACCCCTGAGACTGGCGTTGACTCCATAGCCGCAACATATTCATTGATGGGACTGCCGTTTGCAATAGTACGCCCCATCACTGCTTTCTTCACATCTATGCTGGCAGGCACCGTTGTTAATACCTTTGACAAAGATGATAAGACGAAGGAAGAGACGGCAAAGGCGATAGCGGAAAGCGAGGAACACGGTCATCACCACCACCATCATCACGACTGTTGTTGTTCTGAGGGTCACCATGAGCATAGCTTCCTTGGCAGGGTGAAGGGTGCCTTACAATACGCCTTCGTGGATATGTTGGGCGACATTGGTAAATGGCTGCTCATAGGTCTTATTGTTGCGGGACTGATTACGGTACTTGTTCCCGACAGCTTCTTCCATATTTTCCAAGGAAATACGTTCCTCAGCATGCTGCTTGTACTGTGCATAGCAATCCCTATGTATATCTGCGCTACAGGAAGTATACCTATTGCTGTAGCTCTCATAATGAAAGGTCTTACCCCTGGCGCAGCGTTGGTGATGCTAATGGCAGGTCCTGCCTGCAACATGGCGTCTATACTGGTTATTAATAAAGTGTTGGGCAAGAAGACATTAGTGCTCTACCTCGCCTCTATCATAACAGGTGCGATAATTGCTGGCACCATTATCGACCAGTTGCCGCAGTCATGGTTTATGCCCACGCTAATGTCTTCTGCCTGTTGCACAGAGGAGCACGCATCGTGGTTTAACTATGTATGCACCGCTATATTGGCACTGTTATATCTCAACGTTATAGCAAAGCGTTTTGTTCACCCTCATATGCACAAGCATGAACATTGCCACACCGACGGCACCGACATTACATCAAACCCAAATAGTAACATGAAACAATTTAAGATTAAAGGCATGAACTGCTCACACTGTTGTGCCAACGCCACCAAAGCTATTCTTGCGCTCCCTGGTGTAACTAACGCCCACATTGACCTTGCCTCTGGTAAGGCAGAAATAGAGGGCGATGTTACCCTTGCAGAAGTGAAAGACGCGATGGAGTCGTTAGGCTTCAGTGCCGAAGAGCTTTAGTTATGCCCTACCCTTTCTGACACTATGCCGAGCAACCTCTTATGGTTCTCTGGTGTATTAGCGGCTATCACCCCCTTATGTGCAACGCACGTAAGGGGGCTTCCCGTAACGTCTGTTATCACACCACCTGCCTCTGAGACTATCAACGAAGCAGCAGCGAAATCCCAGGGGCATAACTGTATCTCGAAATACAGCTCGCATCTGCCCATCGCCATATAACATAGCTCTGGTGCGCAAGCTCCAAAACGTCGGAAATCATTACATTCTTTCATAACGTCAGCAACAATAGCTGAGCACACATCAGTCAGTTCCTTATGGTAAACGGAATATGCTGTGCAGATGATAGCGTCACCAAACGGACGGTCTGACACATGAATTGGCTCTCCGTTAAGGAAAGCTCCCTTGCCTTTTTCGGCGGAGAACAGTTCTCCCGTGCGTGGAAGGTAAACCACACCGAGACGCATTTCTGTGCCTACACGCAGTCCAACGCATATCGCACACTGCGCTATGCCACGACTATAGTTGGCTGTTCCATCTATAGGGTCTATTATCCATGTATATTCATGAGAAGCATCCTGCATATCCTTCTCTTCACAAAGGAATCCGCTTCCCGGCATTAGCTCTGATAAACGCGAACAAAGGAAGTCTTGCACCGCAAGGTCTGACGATGTAACGATGTTAGAATAGCCACCTTTTTGCGCTACGTCAAAATGGTCTGTAACCATAAGTGAAGAGGCTTCCTTCACTACATCTATTAAAGTCTCAAGTGTTATCATAGTGTAATATTTGTTTTTGAAACGTATTTTTATGCAAAGTTAAGTGTTTTATTTCTATTCATACAATAATACATTAAACTTTTACGTTATTTTATTACTTATGAATATCACAAAGAATGATGCTTATCTACGTCTTCATAGCGCAGTGCTGTTAGCTGGTGCTACAGGACTCTTCGGAAGGTTCATTACGCTTTCCGAGATACCACTGGTATGGTATCGTATGCTCATCGCAGGCATAGTGATGTCGAGTATCATGTATTTTAATGGGCGCCTGCATCGCCTGCCACGTGCACATTTCAAACAAATGGTTTGGTGTGGCTTTCTGCTTGTTGTACACTGGGTATTTTTCTATGCCAGCATTAAGGCGTCGAACGTGTCAATAGGTGTTATAAGTATAGCTCTCGACGGATTTTCTACGGCACTGCTCGACCCTATAATATCGCATCGACGCTACTCCTTGCGTGAGCTGATGCTGTCTCTTATCTCTTTCCTCGGAATACTCTTTATCTTCGGATTCGACTCAAGATACCGCTTGGGTATAGCGTTTGGTGTGCTGTGCTCTTTCTTTTACGCACTGTTTTCTATTTATAGCAAACGCACGCAAGAGAATACTGGGCACAAGAGTAGCACCATGTTGGTGTACGAATTGGGCATTGGTTGGGGGATGCTAACTCTTGTCATGCCTATCTATGCATGGTTGTTCCCTTCTGCCACACTTGTTCCTACTACTACAGACCTTATCGCCCTACTTGTTTTTGGTTCTGTGTTTACCATTGGTCCATTCCTGCTACAGTTACAAGCACTACGTTCCATCAGCGCATTTACTGTGAATCTTACATATAACCTTGAGCCGATATACAGCATTATCTTTGCTATGATTATCTTTAACGAAGCCAAAGAGGTGAATGTGTATTTCTGGATTGGTCTGGTCATGATTATCTCCTCTGTAGTATTACAGACTGTCTTTGCAAGAAAAAATAAAGGTTGACACTAAAAGTAATGTGCTTGCAGTGTCAACCTGTTGGTGTATTATAAGGGTGGTTCTATAAATTACCACCGTAAGATAAAACTTCAGTATTAAGATAACGTTTTGTTATCTTTCGGTCTCTTTTCGGTTCAAAGCGTAAGTTCTCTCAGTCGTTATGCATAGCATAACTTCTTCGCTCACTTACACTTTAATCTCGAAAATAGTCTCGAAATATAACAAAGCTAATTTATAGAACCACCCATAATAGAAATATAGCCGTCTCTTAGAAGTCTTTTTAAGAAACGGCTATTTTAATGGTGACTTATAGAACCACCTCTAAAGTAATATTGTTCTACGATGCAGCCTCTTGCAACACCGCCTGCATGGTCTGTAACATGGTGTTCATGTTCTGTTCATTGCCACATACCTTCATGAAGGCGTCGGTAAGGTCTATGTCTTCGCTCATCTCTACTGGGTGTGAGTGTAGCAAGCACTGCATATTATCCAACAACAAGCGGAAGAGATATACCTGGTTCACTCCTGTTGACGTGTTGGCTTTTGTCGCTTTGCGTCCTGCGAAGAACGCTTTTACCACAACCTGTGTCAATGCTCTTACTTCTTTCTCGCAGTGTCCCTGTACGTCTTCCATATACCCTTCGGGGAAACCATCGAAGAAGTCTTCGAGGGACATTACTCTTCCTGACAGCAATGACGTGAAGTTGCGCCTATATTCCGTCACCATGTCTTCGTGAGCCTCTTCTGTACGGCACACGTGTTTGAAGAGGTCCATCGGTGTCTGCAATGTTGGTGCGACCTCAGGCGAACGCAGTATGGCTATGAGTTCTTCTGCAGTGTCGTAATGAATGATGGCGAGCGGATTAAAAAGAATATCAAAATAGTGCTTTGATATCTCTTCATAATGCTCTAACATTATTTGTTTTACCCTCTGCGGTGTCAGTTCTACCGTCTGTTCCTGATGTTCTGCATTTTCTGACAACACGCCTTCAGCGAACGATGCGAAGAAGGCACGTATCAGAGCTGGCTGAGAATTTCTCATTGTTGTTATTTCTTTCTATTTTTTATACAGTCTATATTTCTTTTCAACCCATCGTATTTCGCTCTCTTTACGGCTGAGCCTTTGAACAGTTCTCTATATTTTTCTACGGTTAACTCGTTCCATTGCTCTCTCGTCATAGCTCGTAGTGCTTCTGAAGGTTGAAACTCTTTTACCGTTGTAGGAATTGCATTAGCGTTATGTGGGCACGCATTCTGACACTTGTCACAACCGTATATGCAGTCTGTCATCATGCCTGCGATGTGTTCTGGTATTGATCCCCTATTCTCTATGGTCTGATACGACAAACATAATCGGGCGTCAAAGCTCTCACCAAGGGCATGGGTAGGACAGGCTTCTATGCACTTTCGGCATTTGCCACAGCTTCTATTCAACGGCTGTGTCACCTCTGTCGCTATGGCGTCTGTCATTATCTCTCCCAAGAAAACCATACTACCGTAATGCGGTATTATTATCTGCCTGTTGCGTCCTATCCATCCTATCCCAGCTTTCTCTGCCCAATAGCGTTCAAGTATTGGAGCGGTATCAGTGAAGACGCGGTATGTTCTAAGACCAAGTCGCTCAGCTAACGCACGCAAACGTGCCTTTACTACGTCGTGATAGTCCTTGCCAAGGGCATAAGCAGCAAAGCTATAGCCTTCTGACGACAAGGAGAAAGCGGTGTCTGGAGCATACGACATGGCAAGGCATATCATCGTCTTTGCCTCTGGCATCAGCTCTCTCGGATCGTAACGTTTATCTTCATAATTGGCGAGATAATCCATCTCAGCGTTTTTTTTCTTGCTTATCCAGTTATGATAATATTGCGCTGTCTCTTCGTCTACGGCTGTCAGGCTTACTATACCACAGGCGCAGAAATCATACTCCTTTGCTATCGTAGTAAGAGTGGATACATCTGGCAGCTTATACACCGTGCTTTCTTCATTCGAAAGTTCTGAATTCATATCCCTGTTCTTTTAGAAAACGTAACGAGGCAGGTAATGCATAGTGTAACTTTTCTATACTCTTCAGTGAATCGTGAAAGGTTATGATGGAGCCATTACGTGCATACATCACCACATTTCTCAACACATCGAAGGCGTTTAGCATATGGGAATAGTCACGTGTTACGAGGTCCCACATCACAATGGTGTACTTACGCCTCAACATATGGTATGAGGCGTGGGTCATCCAGCCATGAGGCGGACGAAAGAGATGGGAGCGTATCAACTCGTTTGCCTTCTCTACATTATGCTGATAGGTAACGAGTGAGTGGCGAAGACTTCCTAAATGGTTGTACGTATGATTTCCTACCTGGTGTCCTTCTGCCACTATTCGCTTGTATAACTCAGGATAACGCATGACGTTTTCGCCCACCATGAAGAATGTAGCCTTGGCATTAAACTTCTTTAGTGTATCGAGTATATACGGTGTTGACTCTGGTATAGGACCGTCATCGAAGGTGAGATATACCGCATGTTGGGTCGGATCCATTCGCCATAACGCCTTGGGATATATCCATCGTAACCATTTGGACGGTTGTTCTATAAGCATATATTAATTGTTATAATGTATGACGGTGAGTAATTCTGCTTAACTTACCATCAAATTAAAGAGTTATGGCTATACCACAGTCAGCTTTTCTTCACTCCATAACAGAGTATCTTAAAGCCTTCTTCTGTATAACCATAACTCTCTTTCTGTTATTTGGCGATTCTTAAAGCACCTTTCTATAGTATGTCTATACTATGATGCTGTCTCAAATCTGCCTATATTATTATAGTATCTGTCTCTACTATAAGTGCATATCGCACCACATTACTGCAGCTGACCACCACGAGCACTGTATCTATCCAGCAGTGCTTCAAACTCCTTACTACGCTTTCCTGCGTTAGGACTGCCGTAGTGCTGCATCAGATCAGACAAACTCTTCATGACATAAAAGTTCATCATGCACTCTCTTTGTGATGAAAGGAGACGCGACTGGCTCAATGACAGATAATAGTTGAGGTACTGTGAGCAGTCTTTCCACATTGAAGAGACTACCTGCTCTGCTTTCGCCTTATCGTTTAATCGATAGTATGACTCTGCAAAGTCTAATCCTCCGCTCATGTAGTTCATCGGTATGTTGTACTGAGGCAGTACTTTCTCAGCATAAGCTATCGCCTTACGTGCCTTGTCGGTCTTGCCTTCGCTTATCAAATGACTAATCAGCATACCGAAGAGACGACGGTGTGTGTAGCACATACGCATCACTGTCTCGTCAAGGTACAAACCCTTAGCTTCCAAACCACCATACTTGAAGCGAGTCATCATATTCTTATACACCTTCTCTGTATCGAAGTTGTTGGACTCATTGGTATGGAACGGTGTAATACGATTGACGAGACCTTCCTGTATAAAGTTCTCACTGAGATTCATATAATTGTCAGCACCTACTGTCAACGCTACGTACAAAGGACGTACCCAGTTGTGGTTTGCCAGCATTTCGAGCAACATTAGGTCACCCTTGTAAAGCATTCGCTTACCTACAAGGCTGATTGCCATCCTGTCTGGAATGACAACATTACCCAAAGAGTCCTTAGGCAGCATCATTCCACTACGCTTTACCGCCTCCTTATCTATATTAAGGTATAGCGTATCAGTAGGGATAACGTGGTAATCTTCATCGTTTTTATTCTGACGTACCCACTTCTCAAGTACTGTCTTTATCTCAAACGGATCATTACCAAAACGCTGACGTGCCTCTACTGAGTCTGTCTTGTAGAACTCCTTTATCTGATTCTTCAGCTCAGGACGTATCTCTATGTACTCATTAGTACCCGCACAGTAGTCAAGTCGTGACCAAGAGATTGGCAAAGAAGGCGACTTCCATGCTGGACGAACCATCTGGTCAATATACCAGTCGGTCTGTAAGTACGAAAGATTGCAGACTCTTGCATCTGTTCTTACCTGTTCTACATCCTGATTGTACCACAATGGGAATGTATCATTATCACCATTGGTGAAGATAATAGGATTACCCTTGTCCTGCATTGACATCAAATAGTTCTGACCAAAGTCACGACAAGTGTATCTTCCAGACCTATCATGGTCGTCCCATGTCTGTGACGCCATCTGAATAGGAACAAGAAGTGCCAAGACTGATACTACTGCCGCAACCGCAACATTCTCGCTTTTCATCTTGCGAGCAATCATGTCTATGATGGCAGCAACACCCATTCCGCACCAAATAGCAAAGGCATAGAAAGAGCCTGCATACGCATAGTCACGCTCACGAGGCTGTTGCGGAGTCTGATTGAGGTAAAGTACTATCGCCAAACCTGTCATAAAGAACAGGAAGAAGACTACCCAGAACTGCTGTATTCCCTTCTTGCCTCTATAAGCTTGCCAGAATAATCCTATAAGACCAAGGATAAGAGGCAGGCAGTAGAACACGTTGTGACCCTTATTGTTCTTCAACTCATCTGGCAATTTGCTCTGATCGCCCAGCATCCAGTTGTCAATGAATGGTATTCCAGTAATCCAGTTGCCGTGTTCCAGCTCTCCATTGCCTTGAATGTCATTCTGTCGACCAGCGAAGTTCCACATAAAGTAACGCCAATACATAAAGTTGCACTGGTAAGAAAGGAAGAATCGTAGGTTCTCCAGTAAGGTTGGAACCTTCACATCCACCAACTGTCCGCAACGATCGTACTGCTTTACGTTACCTTCTACGCCTCCCATCCACGACTCATAAGCCGAAGCGTGGTCAGCACTGTGCATTCTTGGGAATATGACATTCTGTGCATACTCGTACGAATCCTTTGTACGTACAACGAAATAACGGTCCTTTTCACCTTCACTTTCTTTCTCTACACGCTGGTAAATAGGCTTACCCTTAATCTGACGTGGCACACACATATTGCCTTCTATATCCAATGCCACTTGAGAAGTGTACTGAGGACCATAGAACAACGGACGGTCGCCATACTGATCACGGCTAAGATAATTACCCAAAGTAAAGATATCCTCTGGTGAGTTCTGGTCCATCGGTGGATTAGCTGATGAACGTATCACGATGAGAGAATAGGTAGAGTAACCTATCATAAGCATAAGCATACAGCAAAGTGCCGTATTCTTGATGCGGTTTGTAATCAGAACGACGCCATTACGCTTATATATCAGAGCGAAATACAGAGCCGCGATTATCACGATACCAGTCACTACAGCTTTCCAACCGAAGCCATAGAAAGGAATACCGAGCATTCCCACAGATGCGAGGAAAGAAACATTACCACGCAACTCACTCTTGTTGGCATAAGTTTCGTATATCGCCCACAGCACAACAGCGATGAGGAGAATGATGTAAATGATAGTGCCCGTATTGAAAGGCATACCGAGTGTGTTGACAAAGAACAACTCAAACCAACCTCCTACGGTAATAATACCAGGCACAACGCCATACAATACCGCAGCGACAAGTACCATAC
>CAKQDQ010000050.1 GCA_934229335.1 uncultured Prevotella sp. | reverse complement strand
ATTATAGTGCGCTCCGCATCAGAGGTACACTGGAAGTTGTGTATGATGCCTTCATGACCTACCGCATTACCAATAATACCAATACCGATAGCGACAAACATTGAGATGAACACCCAGATAGTAGCGATACGACGTGACAGAGGTATGTCTTTCTCGCGCTTTATCGCCATGAAGCGCAACAGTATGTGTGGCATACCGAAGTAGCCGAGTCCCCACGCCATCGTTGACGCTATCTTCAGCCAACCGTACGGCTTGGCATCATCTGTGCCTATATCATAACTTGACGTTACTGACAGATAGCCTGGCAGCTTCGTCGCATTATCCAAGACATTGTTTATGCCTCCCGCTGCATCTAAAGCAAATGTTACTATCACTACGAGCGCAACAGTCATCACGATGCTCTGGATAAGGTCTGTGGTTGAAACAGCCATAAATCCTCCCATCACTGTGTATGAAATGATGATGGCAGCTCCTATAATCATGCAGACATGATAGTCGTATCCGAAAAGGCTATTGAGCAACGTTCCCACCGCCTTGAAGCCTGCCGCAGTATATGGTACGAAGAATATCAATATCACAACGGCTGCTATGCACATCAATACGTTCTTGTTGTCATGGAAACGCTTTGAGAAGAACTCTGGAACCGTTACCGCATTCAGCGTAATGGTATACTTACGTAGACGCTTTGTTACGAAGAGCCAGTTAAGATACGTACCTATTCCAAGTCCGAGAACCGTCCAGAAGGGATCTGCAAGACCTGTTATGTACGCAAGTCCTGGTATTCCCATCAGCAACCAAGAACTCATGTCTGACGCCTCAGCACTCATAGCGGCAACCAAAGGACCTAACTGTCTACCGCCAAGATAGAACTCTGAAGAGTTGCTGGTTTTCTGTTTGCCATAATAATAGCCTATATATATCATGGCAATAAGGTACACTACGAAAGATAATAAGATTAATGTCTGTGTCATTTATAATTTATTATTATTACTATTCCTTAACAACAGTCTCGCTCACTACTTCACTCTCTTGCGTTTCCTCTGCCTTGTTCTTTGGCTCTGGCTTTGGAATGAAACCGAGAGCAGCTACCAAGCAACTCATTATAGGGCTGATGATATTAAAGAAACAGAACGGGAGATAAACGAATGTTGGTATTCCGAGCACTGTGCTCTGGGTCATACCACACGCAGTCCAAGGTACAAGTACTGACGTTACAGTAGCAGAGTCTTCCGTAGAACGGCTCAGCAGCTCTGGCTTATAGCCACGCTCCGCATACTCATCACGATATATGGAGGCGTTCATAATGATAGAAAGGAACTGGTCTCCCATCACAAGGTTGAGCAATACACCTGAGGTAACTGTTGAGAATACCAAAGAAAATGTGTTCTTAATACTGCGAAGAAGCACGTGTGTGATGCTCTTCAACATATCACTCGCTACCATACATGAGCCAAAGCACATTGCACAGAGGATAAGCCAGATAGTGTCGAGCATACCTGCCATACCTCGCGTGGATACCAACTCGTTGATAGCCTCAAAACCTGTATCAACACTGGTATGGGTGTAACAGGTTATCATTATACCCATAAAGAGGCTCTTGGCGTTCATTACTGTCTCACCAGAAATCTTTACGAGCACGTCTGACTGCAATATCAATGCACAGACACAAGCAGATAGGGCTGAGAGAAGCAGCGTAATGAGTGACGGGGTCTTACGATAGATAAGGAATCCCGTAAACGCTGGCACGAGCAGTGTCCAAAGAGATATATTGAACCCACGTTCAAGACCTGTAAGATACTGACTTATCTCCACCGTCTCACCATCGTACCACAAGCCTATGACGAGGTACATTATAAGAGAAATGGTTATACTCGGCACCGTTGTGTAAAGCATATAATGGATATGCGTAAACAGGTCTGCGCCAGCCACTGACGATGCAAGTACCGTGGTATCACTCATCGGCGACATCTTGTCACCGAAATATGCACCTGAGATTATGGCACCTGCGGTATAAGGTGACGGTATTCCAAGTGCATCGCCTATACCCATCAACGCGATACCTATGGTAGCGATTGTTGTCCACGACGTACCTGTCATCACAGAGATGATTGAAGCGATAACGCAGGCGCACGGCAGAAAGAACATTGGCGACATGAACTGCACGCCATAGTATATCAACGTGGGCACTACGCCACTTATCATCCATGTGGCTGACATCATACCGATAAGGAGCAGGATAAGGATTGAGACACCGGCATCGCCGACTGTCTTCTTTATCATTTCCTCAAAGACTCCCCATTTCACCTTATATATAGCCATTGACAATGCTACACATACTGCGGTGGCGGTCATAAGGGCTACCTGCGACGCACCGGAAAGGGCATCATCGGGGAATATCTTTACTACGAGGACTATAAGGGCAATAAGCACCGCCAACGGAATGACAGCGATTAACGGATGCGGATGTTTGGTATTCTGTTCCAATTCTATAAACATTAAGCCCCCGTTTCTCCCTTTGCCGCACAATATATCCATACAAAGGAAGGAACGGGGTGATACGTATTATTCTTTTACTTACCCCAATAATATGTAAAACCTACGGTAGCGGCACGGTTGCCTGTGTGCTGACCTACGAGGTCATGATACTTTGCTTCTACAAGCCAATGCTTGTTTATCTCCTTAGATGCTGCTACATCGGCATAGAAGTTTGCTGGAGTATATTCCTCATTGTCATACGCCTTGCGTGAGTTGTAAAGCATTGTAGAGGTGAACCTCCAACCGTTACCAAGACTTACCTGTGGAACCAACTTCAGATTTACGAAGTTGTTGTACTGATTTCCTTCCGCATAGGTGCTCTTCTGCCAGTTGTAGCTAATACCTGCTGTGAGACGAAGCACGCCCTTATGCATATAAGCGGTAGTACCTATCTGAAGGATATTGTCATGATCTATCGCTCCTGTTGCGAAGTTCTTGTGCAGGTTCTTCACGATACCCATGATGTTTAAGTCCTTCTTCTGGAAAGTATAACGCAGTTCGGCTGTGTATACCGGAGACTCTGTAACGTCCTTCACGTATCCATTCCACATATCACCTGTCATAAAGAAAACAGGAACCATGTCAGGACCATAGAAACGACGAGCGAATGTTGCCTGAACTGTGTTCTTCTCATTTATATTTAACCAAGAAGATACTGTAAAGTGGTTTGACGTTGCAGTATGGTTGAAAATATTATTCTTAAACTCGTTACAGAAGTAATTTGTGGTAAAGCGAACACGATCGCCTACTGAGAGATTAAACTTGCCACAGTTCCAGTCTAACTGTCCATAGAAATCTTCGTAGCGTGAACGACTCGTAATGCTATAGTTCACATCGCTCTCTGAGGTTTCGGCTGAATAACCTGACTCTACACCACCATTGATGTAAAGGTTCTTTGAGATAAACGGTGCACCAAGCTCTATAAGTCCGTAAGGATTTGTACTCATAGTACGAACGCCTATTGAATTATCATGGTTGTAGTCTACACCAACCTGGAACATAACGTAAGCACCATCACCAAGGTCACGAGTGTAACAATCGTCAAAATTGAATGAACGTGAATATGTTGCTGGCAAACTTATTTCTCGGTCTCTTTTATATGTCTGCGCAGCCGTAATAATCATATTATCCTTATCGGTAATATTCCAATTATAGTGCGCACGTACATTCTCGTTAAGACCATGCTCTTTAGTACCATCGTCATACTTACGATTTTCCAAATCACCTATACCATAGAGATGGAGTGAAGAACTCTTACCAGTAAGCCAGTCTGTAGCAAACACGCCAGCCTTTCCGTATGTATCACCCTCTACAGCCACACGACCTTCATTGCCCTGCTCGTTGCTGCGATAATATATATCTATTACCTGCTTCAAACCGCCGCAACCCTTCTGTACACCAGGGTTTGTGCAGATCTTAATGCACTTAATCTCTCTCGCCTTAGTGTTCTTAACGAAAGACTCCGCATTAACTTGTATGTTCATATTGTCAACACGTACGGCATACTGACCGAACATTCCCTGCTGCGCTTGATCATCACGTGTTCCACTGATAACGTTTCTGCCGTCGATGGTCATCACGTCTGGCAACATCATAAGAAGATCGAGTACTGTCTCCTCACCGTTAAGATCCATCTCTGCTACATTTATAATGTAACGGTCTGCACTGTGCTCTATTACCGCAGCGTTTGCCATGTCTGCTGCGCAAAGCATAGCACAAGAGAGCAACACTGTGCCACCTCTTTTGATAAAATTTTGATTCATTTTCTTTTTCTCATTTTGTTTAATGTTTGCAAAGGTAGCAAAAAAAACAGAAAATAGACACGCATTTTGCAAAAAAAGTGTAATTTTGCACTGTTTTTACACATCTTTCCTTAACATAAATGATATACGACAAGAAAAAAATCGTTGTTTTCGACTTTGACGGCACTTTAACAACGCGTGACACGCTGCTAATGTTTCTGCATTTTGTATTCGGGACTAAGCATTTTATGGCAGGCATATTACTGTTCGCACCGCTTATAATCTTGATGAAACTGAAACTTTATGACAACAGCAAATGCAAGGAACATCTCTTCTCATGGTTCTTCAAAGGCATGAGGCATGATACTTTCGTGGAATATGGCAGACGTTTTGCTTCGAGAATAAAAGCCGTGGCACGCCAGAACACAACAAAGGCATTGGCGAAACATCGCACCAACGGCGACACCATATTTATAATAAGCGCGAGCATCCGTGAATGGGTGGCGCCATACTGCGAGTCGCTTGGCGTTACTGCCGTATTGTCTACTGAGGCAGAAGTCGACGCTAACGGATGCCTGACGGGACGTTTCTCTACACCCAACTGCTACGGTGAGGAGAAGGTGCGACGTCTGTTGGCGGTAGAGCCTGACCGTGACTCGTATCACCTTACTGCATACGGAGACAGCAGTGGCGACGCGGAAATGTTCGCATTGGCTGACGAGCATTACAAGGTGTGAGCAACATCAGGGAAATGGTAAATTTGGGAAATGCCGTAAAAGCTGCCTTTTCACCATGTAATCACATAGCTTTTACAGTATAATCAGATAGCTTTTACAATGCAACCACATAGCTTTTGCAGTATAATCAGACAGATATTGTAACCGCACCTCATAAGCATCTGAATATCAACAAGAAAGCCTTACCACCCCAAGCCAACCGCAAAATGGTAAATTGGGGAATTGTTAAAAATTACAATTTTATCGAAGTTGTCATTTTTTTTTCGTAATTTTGCCGTAAACATTTAAGTATCCGAGTATTTAGTGACGAAAAAAAGAAATAAGATTATGAGCACAACAATATCACGTGTATCCACATCATTTAGGTTACCACCAGAACTTCTTGAAGAACTCAAAGAATATGCCAAAGCTACCAACCGTAGCCTTAACAATTATGTTGAGAGTATTCTGACAGATGTAATGAGAAAGACAAAAAAGGAAGAAGTGAATATCATCACTCCTGCCTTGCAAAAAAAACTTGACAAAGCAAGAGAAGAAATCCACAATGGACAATGCGTCACATTGAGGTCTCATGAGGATATCGACAAATACTTCGCAAGTCTATGATATACACTATCATCACTTCTAAAAGTGCAGAGTGTGTCATCAAGAAATGGAAGAAATCAAGCCCTAACCTTTTCAAAAAATATCAAAAAATATACAAGGAACTGATAGAACACCCCAGAACAGGAATTGGTCACCCAGAACCTTTGGTTGGGGGTAATTCCATTCTCTATTCCAGACATATCTCTGCACACGACAGAATTATTTATGAAATTCATGATGATATCATAACTGTTCTTGTATTAGATGTCGAAGGTCACTACAATGACAAGTAGGCCTGCTGCCATCAATAAAAAATGTATAACAACTAAAAACATCAACATATAAAAAAGGAACTAAAAGAATAGAAAGATAATAATAACGAAATATTAAACTTGCGTTTACTAATTTGTTCGGAATACACTTGAAATTTGGCGATTGAAAGTATGTACAAACGAATGAATAAGTTCTGTGAACGTCTGCGCTGTAGCGTGGGCGGAACTTATCGTTTGTACGGGCATCGCCAAAGCCTCAAGTGTTGATAAGGGAAGCCTACGCTTCTTTTTGTCTACACTTAACAGCAAGGCTTTGTTGTCCTGTTGATGCCCGTTTTACTCCGATAACGATTTTGGTCTGAAAATTATTATTAAAATAAATTTATATTAAGGAACATGTCTAACATAATAACATTTTTATCTACCTTTGTAATCATAGGTTTCTTCGTGTATTACGCATACGAAGAATACAAATTATTCAAACTTAAAGAAACCATTAGAAAGAATCGTAATACTGATGACATCTTAGCTTCGCTCAAAGAAACCAACATAGCTCCAATAGTAAACACGTACTGTAAGACTATCAATATTGAGACGAAAAAAGGCAAGAAGTCAAACATTCCCGCCTCTGAGTTTATCAATGATCTTAGCATATGTAAATGCGACAAACTAAACTTACGACTGCTTGACACAGCATCAGGCACCCTCGTGGGCTTGGGGCTCCTTGGCACATTCCTTGGTTTAACATGGGGTATTCATGGATTTGATAGCAGCAACACTGAACGAATAAACGAAAGTATCCAAGGTTTATTGTCTGGTATGAGTACGGCCTTTTTGACATCATTGGTTGGTATGTTTACTTCTATCATATTTTCTATAGTTGATAAAGCATTTAGACATAGACTTTATAAATATACAAAAGAACTAACAGACAACATTGATTCTGTATATTATATTGACGACATTACATTGGTCTATATCAATCAACTGAATGTTGTCGACAAATTATACTATGCTCTAAAGAATGATTTCCAACAGCAAATAACTACTATTGTTGATAAACTTACATACAATAATGCTGATGGACAGAATGTCTCTATTGGTAATGCAATACGTGAGATACTAACAGAGAATACCAAGCAATCAAAAGCTCTCATGTCATTCTCTACAGATTTAGCAATGGAACTTAACCAAGGCTTCGACGAAACGCTCTCACGACAGATGCAACAAAAGATTGTTCCACTTATGGAAAGTGTTGATGCCACCACAAAGGCTGTTATTGAACATATCGACAAAATGGCAGATACAGTTTCGTCTCCCGCTACCGACATGATGCAGAATGTGGTAGATGAGTTAAAGCAAAGTATGCAATCACTCATAAATGAGTTTAGTACAGGTCTTTCAAGCTCCGCAACATCAGAACTCGAAAATCTTGCAACGCAACTTAGTACTGCAACACAAGCAATGGCTGATTTTCCTAAAAACATGGAAAACATATCTGCTACATTGCAGGTTACTATCGAAGAAGTCAAACATGCCATTTCTGAGATTTCAAACACCTCTGCGAATGCCAATTCAACAGCTATGCAGCAGATGCAAGAGCAGATTACTTACGCCACAGGAGCTATCAGTAATGCCATCACAGAGGTCAAAGAAGTCATGTCTGGTATCTCTCAATCATCACAAGAACAAAGCAACCAAATGGTTAGCAAACTTGCTGATGCCGCAGAAAAGATGGGATCATTCCTTACAGGTACTATCTCTACCCTTTCAAACTCTGTACAACAATCTGTCAAGGGTATTACAGATGATATAAACAACAAGCAAACAGACCTTATTGCTCTACAAGAAGACACGACATCTCAAACAAAGAAACTGCTTGAGAATTTCAATGTAGGTTTGGAGCGATTGGAAAAGATGAATGAGTATGTAACAGACACTATGAACGGTTTCAAACAGGCTCAGGGTGAGATAACTGTAAGTACGAGCAACCTTCGCACTATCAGCAGTGATATGAAGCTTGCAACCGAACTGTTCAATAAGGGACAAAATGACTATGCTGCAAGACTTGCTCAACTCCAGACAGCAAGTCAAAAAGGTATTGACCAAGTTACTGAAATGCTCAAAAACTCTGGACAGTTGTCTGATGAGTACGTACAAAAGTTCGAGCTTATAAAACAAGGACTCGGTTCTATCTTCTCTCAATTACAAAGTGGCTTGACAGAATATAGTAGAACTGTAAAAGACACAACAGACAAGTATCTCGCAAGTTACACTTCCAGTCTCACTCAGACAACAGGTGCTTTGGCATCAACTATCGAACGACAGAATGAGATTACAGAAATGTTGACTGACACAATTTCACGTTATAAGAAATAATGAAGAAAAGACATATTAAACACGAAGGCAGAGAAGAAAATGCATTTGCACTCTCTACTGGTGACTTGATGGCAGGTCTTCTATTCATTTTTATTCTGCTACTGATGGGTGCACTTTTGCAGGTGCAAAAAAATGCAGAACAAGATGAAGCAATAGTCAAAAAGTACGATAAGACCAAGACACAATTATACATAGATCTCCAAAAGGAGTTCAAAGATGATTTAGCTACATGGAGAGCAACCATAGACTCTTCACTGTGCATACGTTTTCAAGAGCCATCAATGCTGTTCGACGAAGGTAAACAGGAATTAAAACCAAGATTCAAGGATATTCTAAACGATTTCTTTCCAAGATACATAGCTGTGCTCAAGCGACCTGAATATCGTGACAACATTGTTGAGATACGAATCGAGGGACATACGAATAGTAATGGTAACTACTACTCAAACATGGAGTTGTCACAGGACAGAACAAGATCTGTACTCCAATATTGTTTTAGTTTGATGCCACCAAAAGATATCATCTGGATGAAGAAGCTCGTAACAGCCAACGGCTTGTCATCAAGCCATTTGATATACAAGAAGAATGGAGAAGAAGATAAATTCTTATCTCGACGTGTCGAGTTTCGAGTAAGAACAAACGCAGAAAAGCAGCTGGAAGACATTGCTAATAAGCGATTAATAAATAAGAAAAAATAATGGAAGATATATATGCACTCCTAAATATCAATAAAGGTATCTTGCAGGACTTCCACCTGCAAGCAGACCGTGCTGTTGACCATCAGACAGAGTTGGCCATCAACCGCAACGTGCGTACCTTAAAAGAAATTGAGGAGCGCATGATGACAGACACAGCCGTAAAAGTTTCTCAGCAGACCATTGACGAAGTCATAATGAAGGTAATCAAAAATGCTAAGGAGAAGAATCAGGATATGAGTATCTGGAGTATTCGTGAACTTCGCATTGTATCATATTACCTCATGAAATTGCAAGGCAATGAAGGTGCATATCAGTATGCATTAACTCTTCTTGATTCCAACTGGAGGGACTTGTTTTTCAATGGATTGTCATTCTATTGCCTTGACACATGGAACATGATTGATCCAGAACTTCGTGCGCAGACAGGTGAGCTTCTCAGGAAGAAGTTACAAGCTTACAAGGACAACAATAAAAAGTATATGGCGATGAAGAATCATGCCAATCTTTTTGAAGAAGCAGGTCCACGACGTTTGTGTGCTTTGTTGACTCAAAAGAAACAGGATTTAAAAGATGCCCCATCATACTTCTGCAACAAGTCTACTTCTATTAGTCAATCTTACTATTCTGATGTGATTGTAAACTTCTTTGAAGCCAACAAAATAACCGATCTTGACTATGTTGAGTCTGTTATTGAACTTCATGATAATGATCGCACCAAGAAATTGGTATTTGCAGATTTAGTCACACGTGTTAATAAAAGTGGTAACGAGTTGAAACGTACAAGGTTATGCAAATTTGCCAACAGAATACTTGGTGATATTACATTGACTTCAACATGGGCACCTTTTATTGGTGCAACAGAAAAAGAAGCGCAGAAACTAAAAAAGGCCAAGCAACTTGTAAATCTTTGGTTCAACCGGAAGATTATCGAAACTTTCTTTGAAGTTTGTGTGCAAGACAGAGACCGTAAGGTCTTCTGGCTTAGGTATGTTGAATATGTCAGTGCCTTTAGAATTGTTGGTTCGACAGCAACAAAACGCTTGCTACAAGGAGATAGCCGTGTAAGCGGTATATTCCTACCATTTTACATAGAGACAGAGTCTCGCACATCGCAGACTTCAGCTCTTGTATTGTTCATTAAGGATAAAATGATAGTAGAGTTTTCTGATACAGGTGCCCTGTATGTTTACAACCACAAACGCGAAAAGGTAAAACTGGTCACTAATAAAAGGAGGTTTATTAACAGTACTGCCGATTTGAAGATTACTTCTATGAATAATCTTATAGATATAAGCGATTGGGGATATCAAACTCACTACGAAGAAGGACGTATGACCCATCAGGGTTATTGGCAGGATCGCTTAAATGGCTGGATGCGAGAAATGGTATTATCTTCAAGTAACACAAATATCTCTTTTCAGGATTCAAAAGACAATGATTTATTCAAGGCAAAGCCTATCCCAAAAGAAGAATATAAGCCACAGGTCAAACCTATAGAAAAAGACTTAGAGGATGATGCACATGGCTATAAGAAAACGACGACAAGAGCCGAGAACAAAAAGTCGAATGTTAAGAATGAGGTGAAGTCTTCTACTCCACAATCACAAAATAACAAAGAAGTTGTTTATGAAACACGAATCTCATGGTCAATTTCGAGTAAATGGATAGCACATGACAAGTGTAGAATTGTATGCAACCATAAAGGTTTCTATATATACATTTCAAGATGGCAGCAGTATGTCTATATACACCCACTGGTTAGCGGGGCAAAACCTATAGGTAACATTTGGATAAAAAAAACAAACACAAGTGGATGGCAACAAATAGTACATTCTATAAGTGGTTGTGAATTATCTATCGGATACATAAAAGAAGTAGAAGATTTTCTTATGTATAAACAAGAATATAGCAAAAACGACTTTATTAGAGTAAAAATTTAGAAATAAATATGTTAAGTCAGATTATAAACAGTAAAGGCATCATGTTCATTGTCAATTACAATGGTCACGACCTCCATTTCCAAGAATGGAAGGCCACGGATGATTGTATCTACTATTTGCCTCTTGCAACATTAGTAGATAATGGCTATGCTTATGCCTCCAAGGAAGGATGCTTGTTACCTTACGAGAATATATATCTTTTGGATGAGGATGAAAAAATACTTCTTGGAGTACCACAGCCATATGATAAAGCTATGCGTCTCGTTGGCACAAGTATGCTCAACTTATCTGACTTTCAATATAAAGTAGAGTTCCTTACATATGTTCCTGATGGAGAATTAATTGTATGTGAGCGAAGTGGAAACATCTTAGTCAAAGGACATGATAAATACTTACTCAATGAAGCTCAGTATGCTTTACTCAACAGAATTGATACTTTCAATTCAACACCAGAAGAAGATAAAACAACAGATTACAATCTTCGCTGTTTTGCAGAGATAAAAGAGCTTGCAGAACAGGCGAGTTGCCAATTAGATAGTTATCTTGATAATGAAAATGTATATGCGCCAGAGCGTATTAAGATAGAAATAGGACGAGATGATGAAGGATTTACTGTAGAACCTGCTATAGATATTGAAGAGAATGACAAATTCCAAACGTATTTTGCCAAAATGCGTAAGGTGCAAGCTCAATATCCTGTTCAGCGTGAAAATGGTGAACGAATTCGCATTGTACTTAATAAGGAACAGAAAGAAAACCTGCATTATTTGAAACAACAGTGCGGAAAACACAAGACCAGGGAAGAAATTCAGAAGATGATAGAACAACCTACAGAATACTTTGACCCTAACGCTTTTGATTTATCTGAACTGTATAGTGACAGAGTGATTGAAATAGGTGTATATAAGCCAAAGTTTTATCCTTTCATTTGTCCATATAAATCTTGTTGGATTGCTGGCGCAACCGTTGAAACACCCCAAAATGGCACAACAAAAGTCACCATTAACAGTGAAGAAGAATTGGAAAAGCTGAAGAGAGAAATCCAATCAGCAAAAGAAAATAAAAAAGGCATTGTCGAATACAACAATACTCAACTTGACATCGAAGATGCAATATTTCTTGCTCAAACTGCTGAAAAGCAGTTGAATAATCCTTCACAGCCAGCTAAAGTTGAAAGCAAGAATGGCAATGATGCGAGAAATGTACTCATTATCGAAGAAAATGCAGAAGAACTTGGATTTGCGGTAAAGGAAAGAACTATAGAGAAAGGTGATAAATATACGCTCTTTGCAGACTCGTTTCTTCAAGAGGGCTTCTCTCTTAAAGACCATCAAAAAGAGGGTGTGGCATGGCTGCAACACCTGTATAAGAGTAAAGCCAGTGGATGCCTGATGGCTGATGATATGGGACTTGGCAAGACTCTACAGATACTATATTTTATAGACTGGCATTCACGCAAGTATGCCAATCATAAACCGTATCTTATTGTTGCACCAATATCTCTATTAGAAAACTGGAAGAATGAGTATGAAAGATTCTTCATGCAACCTCGCATGAAAATCAACATGCTGACATCAAAAGATGTAACAAGAAAGTTCGATAAGAGCATAGTAGATAAGATGCAAAAGATGGATATCATTCTTACGAATTATGAATCTCTGCGCATCTCTCAATTAAACTTCTGTGCTGTAGAATTTGACGTGGTTGCTTTGGACGAAGCACAAAAGATAAAATCACCCGGTACACTTGTAACAAATGCAGCTAAAGCTTTAAAATGTAACTTCAAAATAGCCATGACAGGTACACCTGTAGAGAACTCTCTGCTTGATTTGTGGTGCATTATGGACTTCTGTGTGCCTGGTCTTCTTGGTAACGCAAAGGCATTTGCTGCTCAATATCAGAATCCTCTAAAGAAGGAAGATACTGATATCGTGGCTTTAGGCAACGAGGTTCATGACAAACTTGGTGTGTACTTTATGCGACGATTGAAAAAAGATGCCGCAAAGGATTTGCCAGACAAGATAGAATTAAAAGAAAAAGTGCTTATGCCACCAGTACAAAAGGAAGCCTATGCCTCTGTTGTGAATGACTATACGAGCGGCATACAGCCAAATATGCTCATTACAATCATGCACCTACGAGAGGTTTCAGAGCATCCGTATCTTTATGATTCGACTCTTCTAAATCACGAAACAGATGAAATTGTAGATACAAGCGCAAGACTGCAAGCTACTATCAAATTTCTTGATGAAATAAAGAAAAAAGAAGAGAAGGTTATTATCTTCGTAGAACGCAAGGAAACACAAAAAATGCTTCAGAAACTTTGCCTTAAAAGATATGGCATTATTACTAAAATAATCAATGGTGATACACCATCTATTGTTAAGAGAAATACACCGAACAAGCAGTCAAGACAATCAAGTATAGACGAATTTCAAGCTATTGATGGTTTTAACGTGATAATCATGTCACCCGTAGCAGCAGGTATGGGACTTAATGTAACAGCGGCTAATCATGTCATCCATTATAGCAGACATTGGAATCCTGCAAAAGAAAATCAGGCAACTGACCGTGCATATCGTATTGGACAGACCAAAGATGTATTCGTTTACTATCCAATGGCTGTAAGATCTGATATCAAATCTTTTGATGAAACATTAGATGATTTGTTGTCTCGCAAAACATCTCTTGCAACTTCTACAATTTTCCCAACGGAAAGAGTGGAAGTTAAACCAGAGGAAATCGGTCAAAAATTATTGGGAGTTTAGATTTATGAGTCCGCTACAAAAGTGGTTCAAGCTTTTGCTTTTACATTTTTGTTACAGTTTTTGACTGTAAAACCTTAAACAATGCTTATTGAAAGGTATATTTCCTTTTAAGACCACATATTAGAAGAATGTAATTTGTACATTGCTTATAATTTGGAATCACTCTGATTTTTTAGAGTAAACTCATTATTGGAACAACAATATCGTTGGACGTAAAAGTCACGATAAACACAACTCTCACGAGTTAAGCAATCGTGACCGTAGATTGATGAACCAAGCATTAGAATACAATAAAAGTCATAAATAATTATGGATGATAAAATTTTAATTACCAATTTCCTTAGAGTTGGCAATAATGGGGATAAGAGTATCAGAAAAAGCGATTTGGGATGGGGAGAAACTATTATCATGGACGCACAATCAGATGATCCTGAAACTATATTTAGATATGTTGTAGAAATCGTAGGGCTTAATATCCTTTTCTATTGGTTGAAAGACCGCCAATGGTACACTATAGAGACTGAAAAACGTCCTATAGAAGTACGACGTATTTATCCTAACCCTAATTGGGACGGTAAATGCGAGATGGACAAATCTGGCTCTGACGGGGTACTTAACACGTGCTCTGCGGGGGAAGTCTTGGACACTTTTGATGATTCTACTATGATATGGAACAATCTCAAGATTAATGGAGTGCCTATTGGAAAAGTTTTAGAAAATTCGGTAATTACAGACTTGGATTAATTAATCATGAAACTACACATAGTGTTATTTGAAGCATTACACTTGTCATAAATTATAACCAAAACAACCAAAAAACTTACGGTTTTCTTGCATATTTCATAAAAAAAAGTTATCTTTGCACCCGATTTAGAACATATAATGAAGAACGATGAGAAATGTAAACATTATTAGCAGCCTTATTATCGGTCTTCTCCTTCTACGAAAGAGGGGAAGTGATAAGGTGTGCCTATAATTGTGAACAACATACAGCGTAAGCCTTTTTCACTTCCCGTGGGGAGCGAAGAAGGCTTTTTCATTATATAAGCATACACTTAACGTAAGCAAACTAAGCATAGAGAAATAAATAACGTAATACACATTATATAATTATGGCAGATAGATTGTATATTTTCGACACCACCCTGCGCGACGGTGAGCAGGTTCCTGGATGTCAGTTGAACACTATTGAGAAAATTCAGGTAGCAAAAGCACTGGAGCAACTGGGAGTTGACGTTATCGAAGCAGGCTTCCCTATTTCAAGCCCTGGCGACTTCAACTCTGTAATCGAGATTTCAAAGGCTGTTACATGGCCTACTATCTGTGCCCTTACACGTGCCGTTGAGAAAGATATTGACTGCGCTGCAGAGGCTCTTAAGTATGCTAAGCACAAGCGTATTCACACTGGTATAGGTACCAGTGAGTCACACATTAAATATAAGTTTAACTCTACTCGCGAGGAAATTATTGAACGTGCCGTTCGTGCCGTGAAGTACGCAAAGAAGTATGTAGAGGATGTTGAGTTCTATGCAGAGGACGCTGGTCGTACCGACAATGAGTATCTGGCACGCGTTATTGACGCTGTGACAAAAGC
>CAKQDQ010000049.1 GCA_934229335.1 uncultured Prevotella sp. | reverse complement strand
CCTCTATATATTTCTTCAATACGAGGAACTCCTCGGTGTAAGCCTCATCGTTGTTAGTGTCGTCATTAACCACGTTAGCCTCCTGTTTGTTGTCGCAAAGGTCCTTAAGCTTGAATCTTTGCAGCTTGTCGAGCTTCGTCCTTGGCAGTTCACCGCGGTAGACAAAGATGTTCATTATCTTCTTATAGTTTACCACCGTGAGGTTATATGGCTCTATAACCTCCCTCTTCAATGCCTCTTCCACTTCCTTGTCCGACATTGCCGCCGCCCATTTCTCTTGCGGAACGATGATACAACGCAGCATATCCTCATACTGCAACACCGCTGCTTCCTTCACCTTGTCGGTGTATTTCTCTATCTTATACTCTATCTCTGCAGGCTGAACGTTCTTTCCGTTAGATAGGACAATGATTTCCTTAGAGCGACCTGTGATGTATATTCTGCCCTTATTGTCAAACCTTGCGAGGTCGCCTGTGTGGATATAGCCGTCGCCATCAATCACCGCGGCGGTCTCTTCTGGTCGATTATAATAGCCCATCATGACGTTAGGCCCCTTAGCACACAGCTCACCGTCAACAATCTTACACTTCACTGACGGCATTGGCTTGCCCACACAGCCTGGTATGATGTCGCCTGGACGTGTGAAAGCGATGATAGGCGCAGTCTCAGTCATGCCATATCCCTCAAGGACATCCAGTCCGAGGGTGCGCAGTCCCTTACCTATCTCCGCGTCGAGCGCGGCTCCTCCGCTGACGCAGAAGTCGAGGTTGCCACCCATCTTCTTACGTATTGAACTGAAGACAAGGCGCGAAAGGCTTCTGCTGCCCACCGTTTGACAGAGGTTAAACAACGCTTTGGTGACTACATTGGCGTCTATCTTCTTCTTAATACCGTTATACAATGTCTGCCATAGTCGTGGCACACCGATGATGATGCCTACCTTTCCGCGACACAGTGTATTCATAATGTCGGGTCCGGACATCGTAGGACAGATGGCGACACCACCTCCTACGGTAATAGGTCCTATGAGACTGCCCTGCAATGGCAGCACATGATGAAGCGGAAGGAGTATCATTACGCGTCGGTCTGAGGTGTAGATAGGCACCTCTTCAGACACGCTGCGTATGTTCGCCATAAGGTTATTGTATGACAACATCACTCCCTTTGGCGAGCCTGTGGTACCAGAGGTGTATATGATGATGGCGCACTGGTCGCCAATCTCTTTCATATTGTCTATGCCGCACCACTCTTCCTCGTCCTTTGCGGGTGCCAACTCATAGTCGTCTATAACCAGTATCTTAACGTCAATGCCTGTTTCCTTAGCCGCCAGTCGAGCTGTCTCCACCTTATCTCTTGATGCCCACACACACGCAGGCTTGCAGTCGCGCAGTATGTACGCCACGTCGTTTACCGTGGCGGTAGCGTCTACTGGTACGGCAATGCCTTGGTTCTGCCATACAGAGAAGAAGGCGTACACCCATCCCTCCCTGTTCTCACTTAAAATAACGGTTTTACAGCCGTGTTCTTTTGGTGTATGCTGCGCGAAAAGGTTTATGCGCCCCAGCATTTCGCTGTAGCTCACCTCGCGTTCACCAGCGATTATCGCTGTCTTGTGTTGATTTTTTATCATTACTTATCTTCGCATTAGGTTACGGCTATGGTTACCGAATCCAAGTGCAAAGTTAATAAAACTATTCCATATATAGGCTATAGGAAATGGTAAATATGATTAAAACATTACATTATTGTTCAATTTTTCCTGAAACTTAGCTGTTATTAGTGCAGGAAGTGGTAATTTTGGTTACTTTATTACATAGCCGAGCCATGAGTTTAGGGAGCTGTTAACGTCTTAGCTTCTTTAGCATCTCGTTGGCGGTGGATTGATATTCGCCCTTTTCCTTCGCAAACTGGCGCAGCTGTGGCAACGCCTCGTCGTAGCGTTGCAGTCCGACGAGTGCCTTTATCTTCAGCCAACGCAGGCGGTATTGTTCCATAGCAATGACGGCACGCTCACTCTCTATTGCTTCTGCCGAGGTGGTATCGGTAGGCAATGTGTCCGCCTCCGCCACGCTAATGGCTTGCAGGGCTTGGGCATACCTCTCGTTGTCAATCAGCTTCGCGATACTATCGCTGACGAGACCTCCACGCACTGCCTCTGCGTCACCGCCGTTGTCGGCATCGGGCATAATGACAAGGAATATGGCAATAGCGCACGCTGCCGCCACGGTAACGGCGGTAAGCACCTTACGTCTCAACCTCATGCGCATATTATAGCGTCGCTCGTCTTCAAACCTCGCTATGGAGCGTCGTTTCTCTTCTATGTCGCCAAGACAGCTTTTGATGCTCTGCGTGAGGCGCACCTCCTCGTCAAGGGAGGGGTCGGCAGCCATATTCGCTTCAAAGTCAGCCCTCTCCTCGGCACTCATTCTGCCCATGACGTAGCGGTCTATCTTGTCTTGTACATCGTTATTGTTCATACAATAAGTATTCAAAATTATTTTTTTCTCAATGAGTAAGTTAATGTTCTTGCATTAAGTACATATTAAAAATTATATTTATAACCCTTACTCATCTCTTCAGTTTAATCTTCAGTCCAGCGTTGCACATATCTCTTATTATGGCTTCCTTCAGTTTTCTCATGCACTTTGTTTTCTGTGCCTTCAGCCCATCGTACGACTTGCTTTTCTCTTTTGTTTCCAGTATGTCGCTAAGTGTCATGCCGTCGTAGTAGAATTTGGTTAGCATATCGCGGCAACTATCGCTTAGTCTCATCACTCTCTGGTATACTATCTGTTCGCGTAGCGTAGAGTCCTCACCTTCATTTGTTCTCTCTCCATCCGTGTCCTGCACGTTACGCAGACTGTCTTCGCTCACAACGGGTATTCGTCCCCTTCGCCTCAACAGGTCACAGTAGCCGTTTTTCACTATCTTCATGAAGTAAGCTATCAGCTCGCTGACCTCATAGGCCTCTCCGTTCTTACGGTGCGCATACACTCTTCCATCGGTGGTGTATATGTCTCCCATCTCTATCTTACGCCATATAATGATGTAGCACTCTTGGAACAGGTCGTTCTTGTCCTCCAAGGAGATGTCGTAATTAGACGTTCCCTTAAAGAACTGCCGCCTGCATTTCTCGTATAAAGCCTGCTGCATCTTGTATTTTCCAGCCCTCACACCGTCTACAAACTCCGTGTCGGTGTAGCGTATCTGCTCGTGTAAGAATCTTTCTATCATGAATTCAGGAAGTAGAATAAATATTGTGAGAAACAAAAAAAGCACTTGCGATTTCTCGTAAGTGCCTCTTCTGTAGCGGGACCGGGCTACGATCCCGGGACCTCCGGATTATGAATCCGACGCTCTAACCAACTGAGCTATCCCGCCAACAATAACATTTGTTTTCAAATGCGGTGCAAAGGTACAAAGAATTTATGGAATATGCAAATTTTCTGATAAAAAAATGCACAAAAGTTGCAATTTCGGCATTACCGAGCCGTATTATGGGTGTTATTACAGAGAAAAACGTTAACTTTGTATATAAATAATATTGAAAAAATAACTTACGCAGTTTTTACCTCAGATTGCTGAGATATTTTGGGGATATGAAGATGGAGCGATGCGAGCATCGTGACTGATGAATAGCCACAAAATAGCCAGCAAGATGAGATAAAAAATGCGCAAGAAAACATTACTTTAACAATATAAAAATTGAATAAGTTATTTTTTTAATATTACTAAATAAGGTGAACGAAGCGATATGTTCGCCATGAAGACATAATAACACTATCAATACTAACTTAATGAAGATAAAAAGTTTTTTTATAACCGCTCTTGCCATGTTAGCTACCGTGGCTAACGCACAGAGGACGGTGAAGGAGATTACGTCATGGATGTTCTCACACGACGGTAACGACTGGCAGAAGGTGTCCATACCGCACGACTGGGCTATCAGCGGACCTTTCGACAAGAAGTGGGACCTACAGGTGGTGCGCATTGAACAAAACGGTGAAAAGGTGGCTACGGAGAAGAGCGGACGCTCTGGAGCACTGCCATGGATTGGCGAAGGGCACTACCGCACTACTGTCAGCGTGCCTAAGGGCTACAAGAAAGCTATGCTGGTGTTTGACGGTGCCATGGCTGAGCCTTCTGTTACTGTCAACGGACAGAACGCTGGTGGCTGGGCGTATGGCTACAATGCCTTCCGCCTCGACGTGACGAAACTGCTGAAGGAGGGCGACAACACTGTGCAGGTGGACCTGAAGAACGTGGAGGAAAGCTCACGATGGTACCCTGGTGCAGGTCTGTACCGCCCTGTACAGTTAGTGCTGACGGGCGAGACGGCTATCGACCCATGGGCTACAAGCATACGCACCACGAAGCTGACAAAGGGTGTTGACAACCACGGAAAGACGGAAGAACAGGCTGTGATTGACTATTCTACTACCATCAAGGACGTGAAGGGCGACGTGGCGTGCGTGATAGAGATTCTTAACGACAAGGGATGGTTTGAGACAGGCAGCCATATCGACGTGCCAGCAGACGGCATTATCAACACTACACTGACGCTGAGCAAGCCTAAACTATGGTCGCCTGAATCGCCTACACTATATAAGGTGCGCACAAGGCTCTTCCGTGACCATAAGGTTATTGACGAACAGGTGACGAACCTCGGTGTGCGCACGGTGACGGTGACAAAGGAGGGCGGTTTCCAACTCAACGGCGTGACACGCAAAATACAGGGTGTATGCCTACATCATGACCTCGGTCCACTTGGAGCTGCGGTCAATAAGGCGGCTCTCATACGACAGATTAAACTGATGAAGGACATGGGGTGCGACGCCATACGTACCTCGCACAATATGCCTTCAACGATGCAGATGGACGTCTGCGACTCGCTCGGCATGATGGTAATGGCGGAGAGCTTCGATATGTGGATATACCCTAAATGTAAGAATGGCTACGCGCGCTTCTTCAAAGAATGGGCTGAGAAAGACATCACCAACCTCGTGCTGAACCACCGCAACCACCCCAGCATCGTGATGTGGAGCATCGGCAACGAGATTCCTGAGCAGACGGACAGCAAAAACGGTGTGGCGTGGGCTAAGCGACTGCAAGACCTGTGCCACAAGCTCGACCCTACACGTCCCGTCACGCAGGGATTGGACCGTGTGGACAATGCGCTGAAGAGCGGGGTGGCTGAGACTATGGATATAGTAGGACTGAACTATCGCACACAAAAGTACGACAAGGCACTGAAGGCTACCACTAAGGGCTTTATTCTCGGTTCTGAAACAGCGTCAAGTGTAAGCTCACGTGGCGTATACAAGCTGCCTTACGAGGTGAAGGCTATGGCGCAATACAGCGACGGACAGTGCTCGGGCTACGACAACGAGTACTGCTCATGGAGCAACCTGCCAGAGAACGACTTTGAGAACATGGACGACCTGCCCTACACTATTGGGCAGTTTGTATGGACTGGCATTGACTACCTCGGTGAGCCTACACCATACGACGAGTACTGGCCCAGCCGTTCCTCTTACTTCGGCATCTGCGACCTCGCCGGACTGCCTAAGGATCGCTACTACCTCTACCGCTCTGTATGGAACAAACGCGAGCACACGCTGCACATTGCACCACACTGGACGTGGGGCAAGGCGATGATTGGCAAGACGGTACCTGTGCAGGTATACTCTGACTACGACGAGGCGGAGCTGTTCGTGAACGGCAAGAGCCAAGGCAGAATTAAGAAACACGCTCCTGGTGCCGACGCCAACAAGGTGGGTAAGGCTACATATACACCAGACCTCGACCGCTACCGCCTGCGCTGGATGAACGTGAAGTATGAGCCGGGAGAGATAAAGGTCGTAGCATACGACAAAGACGGTAAGGCGGCTATGGAGAAGACTGTTAAGACTGCTGGCGAACCTGCACAACTGTTGCTCACCACTGACCGCAAAAAGATTGCCGCCGACGGCAACGACCTCGCTTACGTGACTGTGACGATGGCTGACAAAGACGGCACGACATGCCCATTGGCTGACGACCAGTTAGAGTTTACTGTAGAGGGCGAAGGCACCTTCAAATGCGTATGCAACGGCGACGCTACATCTACAGAGAGCTTCACAGAGCCACGTATGCGCCTCTTCAACGGACAGGTAGTGGTTACCGTGCAGAGCACCAATAAACGCGGACCTATCACTCTCACCGTGCGTCGCCCTGCCACTGCCGCACAGAAAGCTACTCGAGGCAAGAAGGCAGCGAAAGCGCAAAAGGAGATTGTGGCAAAGATTGTCATTAACGGATAGATGCCACAGGCGTCCGTCAACTACGAACATTAACAAATGGTGAATATATAAAGTATCACCATTAGGTTTCACTAAAAACTGATAATAATGAGAAAAGTTCTTTTTACAATGCTGATGCTTATTGTATCATGCGTAATGTATGCCGGTTCTCCTGTAACTAAAGGCGACAAAAAGTTCTTGAAGAACGACGGCACCATACTGGTAAAGTTCGATTGGAACAACGCTAAGTACGACAGAAAGGAACCACTTACCAAGTACTGGGAGAAGGACGACGTGAAATATGAACAGCGTGTGCAGGACGTAGAGAGCTATGTTGTCAATTCCTTCAACAAAAACAGCAAGAAGCTAAAGGCTATAACCTCTGGCGACGCTGACTATACCATGACGATAAAGATAGAGAACATGGACTATTACTTCAGCGTGATGGGGTTTGTTCCTGGTCATGTATATAAACTATGGTCTACGGTGACTGTGACTGACAAGACGGGGGCTACCGTTTGCGAGATGCATTTCAAGGAGTTTAAGGGCGACAGAGACTTTGTGCCATACGACGCCTTCATCAAAATGGCGGAAGGATTCGGAAAGGCTCTCGCAAAATGATATACAGCCACTTAACTGACAGCTATGTTTTCGCAACACGATAACGCCCATATCGCAACACGAAAGGGATGTGATTGCAATGTGATTAAGCCTTCATAACAAACACACCATAATTAACACACATAATACACTAACAATGAATACACTCATCATCGTATTTGTTATAATAGCCTTCATAGGCGGGCTGCTGTGGCAGGTACACTCACTGACAATAGCCGAAAGAGCTAACAGAGAGGACATTGACGACCTGAAAGAGAAGGTTGACAAAATGCAGACGCCACACACGCCTAACAAACTGCCCAACGGCAACGACATGGGGCAGGAAGACGCACAGTGGGCGGGGATGAACAACGTGGAGCTGCTGAAGGCTATCACGGCTAAGCTGCCATGCAACTGCGAAAAAGATGAGAGCGAAGAGAACAGATATGTAGTGACGTACCAAGGCGAAACGTTCCTTATCGACATATGGGACGAGTCACCTTATATATATATATGGGACTGCTTCTGGTACAAAGCGTCGCTCGACGACATCGACGAGTTCTCTGCCATACGACAGGCTATCAACAAATGTAACATGAACGGCTATGCCACAGTGCTTTACACCACTAACAACGAAGACCACAGCCTGCACCTGCACTGCGGCTCAAGAGTGATATTCGGCTCTTACATACCACACGTCGACAAATACCTGACGTCGCTCTTCGAAAACTGCTTCAGGCAGCAACGAGCCTTCTTCCAAGAGAAAGGAGAACAGGGCAAGAATTAAGAATTAAAAATTGAAAATCAAAAATGGTGATTACCACAGAGCGTTTCACTTTTTGTGCACTGGCGTTGGGTTCTTCGTGCGTTAGCGGTCGGCTTCTTGGGCGTTAGCGGTCGGCTCCTTGGGCGTTAGCGGTCGGTTCCTTGAGCGTTAGCGGTCGGCTTCTTGGGCGTTAGCGGTCGGCTCCTTGTGCGTTAGCGGTCGGCTTCTTGGGCGTTAGCGGTCGGCTCCTTGTGCGTTAGCGGTCGGCTCCTTGTGCGCTGGCGTTTCTACGCCAGTGTAGCGACATTTCCTCAATCCCCACAATGGCAATCACAATTTTCAATTTCTAACTTTTCATTTGTAATTTAATATTTTTCTTGCAATTTCCATATTGCAGAATCAGCCTTTTACTATGTTACAACGGGAAATACACACCGTTGTAACATATTTTTTATTGCTTTTTAAAAAATTATTACTACCTTTGCCAAAAGAAAGGATTAAAGCGGTAAGAAGATTCGTTTTAACAAACGTATATGAATATATCATCACCGCTAACACAACAGAAAAGAAATATAAGTTATATATCTAAAAAAATTTATGACAAGAATCATTAAATTAAATCGTGGTCTTGACATTAACCTTGCTGGCAAGGCAGAAGAGAAAACTCTGTCCCTTGCCAATGGCAACGTGTACGCACTGCAGCCCGACTGCTTCGTAGGCGTAAAGCCAAAGGTGGTCGTAAAAGAAGGCGACAAGGTTAAGGCAGGCGATGCACTGTTCGTGAACAAGGACTATCCCGAAGTGAAGTTCGCGTCACCTGTCAGTGGCACCGTAGCATTGGTGGAACGTGGCGAGCGCCGTAAGGTACTCAGCGTGCGTGTTAACGCTGATGCAGAACAAGTGTATGCCGACTTCGGCAAGAAAACCCCCGACAGCATGAACGCTGAACAGGTTAAGGAAGCACTGCTCGAAGCAGGTATCTTTGGCTACATCAACCAGTTGCCTTACGCTGTGTCTACTAATCCACAGACAGAGCCTAAGGCGATTTTCGTTTCTGCACTGAGAGACATGCCGTTAGCAGGCGATTTCGAGTATGAACTGAAGGGACAAGAGGCTGACTTCCAAACTGGTCTCACAGCCCTGTCGCGCATTGCCAAGACATACCTCGGCATTGGCTACAACCAAGAGGCAACGGCTCTGACCAACGCTAAGGACGTAGAGGTAGTAGCCTTCAAAGGAAAATGCCCCGCTGGTAACGTAGGTGTGCAAATCAACCACATCAGCCCTGTCAACAAAGGCGAAACGGTATGGACGGTAGAGCCTACAACCGTGATATTCATAGGACGACTGTTCAACACGGGGCACGTAGACCTATCACGCACTGTAGCTCTGGCTGGTAGCGAGGTGACAGAGCCTGCCTACGCTGTTATGAAGGTAGGACAACAGCTCTCTACACTGCTTGAAGGAAGAGTAAAAAACGAAACTACGGTGCGCATCATCAACGGCAACCCTCTGACCGGCAACGTTACCACCACCGAAGGATTCATCGGAGCACACACCAGCGAAGTAACCGTTATACCTGAAGGCAACGAGGCAGACGAGATGTTAGGATGGATAATGCCAAGACTAAAGCAATTCTCCGTCAGCCGTAGCTACTTCTCATGGCTCATGGGAAAGAAAGAGTACAAGCTCGACGCACGAGTGAAGGGTGGCGAACGACACATCATAATGAGCGGAGAATACGACAGCGTGCTGCCTATGGACATATACGGAGAATACCTCATTAAGGCTATCATAGCTGGCGACATCGACAAGATGGAGCAACTCGGCATATACGAGGTAAGCCCAGAGGACTTCGCACTGGCAGAATTCGTTGACAGCAGCAAGCTCGAACTGCAACGCATAGTACGCGAAGGACTGGATATGCTAAGAAAGGAAAACGCGTAAGAATTGAGGTTGATGGTTATTGGCTAATGGCTTAAGGCATTAGTGATTATTAAACAAAGAATAAAACTACCTGCCAACCCGCTACCTTTAACCTTTTACCTCCAACCCATAAAATTAAAGAAACAATGTCTTTTATAAAAAACTATATCGACAAGATAAGACCGGACTTTGAGCCGGGCGGCAAGCTACACGCTTTCCGCAGCGTGTTCGATGGCTTCGAGACATTCCTCTACGTGCCCAACACCACAGCGAAGAGCGGAGCCAGCATACACGACGCCATTGACTCGAAACGCATCATGAGTATGGTGGTGATAGCACTCATACCTGCCCTGCTCTTCGGAATGTACAACGTAGGCTATCAAAACTTTAAGGCAGCAGGAACAGAAGGTACATTTATCGAGATGTTCCTCTATGGCGCACTCGCTGTAATACCAAAGATACTCGTCAGCTACATCGTCGGACTGGGAATAGAGTTCGCGTGGGCACAGTGGAAAGGCGAGGAGATACAAGAGGGATACCTCGTCAGCGGTATCATCATCCCTATGGTGCTGCCTGTAGGATGCCCTCTGTGGGTAATAGTACTCGCGGTAGCCTTCGCGGTAATATTCGGTAAGGAGATATTCGGAGGCACAGGCATGAACATCTTTAACGTAGCACTGTTGGCACGCGCCTTCCTCTTCTTCGCATACCCTACAGTAATGAGCGGCGACAAAGTGTGGGTCAACACCGACACCATCTTCGGACTGGGCAACACACTGACTGACGGATTCACCATGGCAACGCCATTAGGAGAAATGGCACAAGGCAAAGTGCCTACAGCGTCATTCTGCGACAGCTTCATCGGACTGATACCTGGCTCCATAGGCGAGACAAGCGTAATAGCAATAGCCATCGGCGCCGTCATACTACTATGGGCTGGCATAGCATCATGGAAGACAATGCTCAGCGTATTCGTAGGAGGAGCTATCATGGCAATGATATTCAAAGCAACAGGACAGACACCAGTAGAATGGTACGAGCACATCGTGCTGGGAGGATTCTGCTTCGGTGCCGTATTCATGGCTACAGACCCCGTAACATCTGCACGCACAGAGACTGGTAAGTACATCTACGGATTCATTATCGGAGCACTCGCCGTTATAATAAGAGTAATGAACCCAGGATTCCCTGAGGGCATGATGCTCGCTATACTCTTCGGCAACATGATGGCACCTACCATCGACTACTTCGTGGTACAGGCTAACATTAACAAGAGACTGAAGAGAAAATAAGACACGTAACATCAAAATATCAGAAACAAATGAAGAAAGTTTTTAATACTAACAGCAACGCATATATCATCATATATAGCTGCATCATGGTAGTGATAGTAGCTTTCTTGCTTGCTTTCGTTAGTTCTTCGCTGAAGCCTACACAGGATGTCAACGTGGCTCTCGACAAGAAGAAGCAGGTGCTTGCCGCACTTAACATACGCGACCTCAACAATGCCGACGCTGCTGCTAAATACGCTGAGGTAGTGGAAGCGGACGCTATAGTCGATGCTGACGGCAACACTGTAGAGAAAGGAGAAAAAGGCGGAGAGAACACTGGCTTTAAGCTAAGCAGCGCCGACTATAAAGCTGGACGACTGGCACTGTTCATCTGCAACATCGACGGACAGAAGAAATACGTCGTACCAGTATACGGCATGGGACTTTGGGGACCTATCTGGGGCTATATCGCTGTCAACGAAGATGGAAACACCGTCTACGGAGCATACTTCAACCACGAAGGCGAAACAGCAGGACTTGGAGCAGAGATTAAAGACAGCAAGAAGTGGCAAGACCAATTCCCTGGCAAAACAATATACGCTGCCGACGGAACTCCTGCACTTAAGGTCCTGAAGTCAAGCGAAGTAAAAGATAAAACCACACAGGTAAACGCCGTAACGGGTGCTACACTGACCTGTAACGGTGTCAGCGCAATGCTTCAGGAAGGCTTCGCTAAATACAAGAAAGCTATAAAGAAATAAATGTTAGTTGAAAGTTGATGGATGAAGGTTTAACACAAACCAATAAACAACCAAACAACTACTACAACTAAACAACTAAATAACAATTCAACTATGCTTAGCAACAAACTGAAAGAGGTATTTCTCAGTCCGCTGAATATCCTCAACCCCGTGCTGGTACAGGTTCTCGGCATCTGCTCTGCCCTTGCCGTAACCTCACAGCTAAAGCCAGCAATAGTGATGGGTCTCGCCGTAACTGTTATTACAGCATTCAGTAACCTCATCATATCAGTAATACGTAACACCATACCTACTCGCATACGTATCGTAGTACAGCTCGTTGTCGTTGCAGCACTCGTTACTATCGTGAGCCAGATACTGAAGGCATACGCATACGATGTCAGCGTACAGCTGTCTGTATACGTAGGTCTTATCATCACCAACTGTATCCTTATGGGACGACTTGAGGCCTTCGCCATGCAAAACAAACCATGGCACTCCTTCGTTGACGGATTCGCCAACGGTTTAGGCTACGGAATGATTCTCGTCATTGTGGGCGCACTGCGCGAACTATTAGGAAGAGGATCACTCTTAGGATTCCAAATCATACCACAAGGAGCATACGACTTCGGATATCTCAACAACGGAACCATGGCAATGCCAGCAATGGCACTCATCATGATTGGCTGCGTAATATGGATACACCGTGCTTTTTTCTATAAAGAGGAGGATAAGTAAACTATGGAACATATCATTAATCTTTTCTTCAGGTCAATCTTTGTTGACAACATGATCTTCGCCTTCTTCCTTGGTATGTGCTCTTTCTTGGCTGTATCAAAGAACGTGAAGACATCACTCGGACTCGGCATTGCCGTTACCTTCGTACTGTTCATCACTGTTCCCGCCAACTATCTGTTGCAGACTAAGGTGCTCGGACCTGACTGTCTCTTCCCTGGCGTGGACCTCAGCTACCTTGCTTTCATTCTCTTCATTGCCGTCATCGCGGGCATTGTGCAGTTAGTGGAGATGATTGTTGAACGCTTCTCACCTGCACTCTACGCCTCACTCGGCATATTCCTGCCACTGATAGCCGTAAACTGCGCCATCATGGGAGCATCACTGTTTATGCAGCAGCGCATAAACATGGACCCATCAAGCTCACAGTACATCGGCAACATCGTCGACGCTATCGTCTACGCTATCGGTAGTGGTATCGGTTGGACACTCGCCATCGTCGCAATGGGAGCAATAAGAGAGAAGATGGCATACAGCGACGTGCCTAAGCCACTGCAAGGACTTGGCATCAGCTTCATAGTAGTAGGACTGATGGCTATGGCTATGATGTGCTTCTCAGGACTGAAGATATAATTTAGTGGTTTAGACGTTTGGGCGTTTAGTCATTTAGTCGCTTGGCTGTTTAGTGGAGTAGTCGTTGGGTTGATACCTATTATACCAACACGCCAATCTACTAATCTACCAAACAACTAAACAACTAAACAACTAAATAACAAAACAACAACAAAACAACTATGGACATAACATACATCATATCAAGCATAGCAGTATTCCTTGCCGTCATACTCGTGCTGGTAGTAGTGCTACTTGTGGCTAAGAAATACCTAAGCCCAAGCGGAAAGGTGACGCTGACAATCAACGGCGACACTAAGATAGAAGTGGAACAAGGCGGAAGCGTCATGAACACTCTTAACGAAAACGGCATATATCTTCCTTCTGCCTGCGGTGGCAAGGCAAGCTGCGGTCAGTGTAAGCTACAGATACTTAAAGGAGGCGGTGAGATTCTCGACTCAGAGAAACCACACTTCACTCGCAAGGAGATTAAGGACCACTGGCGTCTCGGTTGTCAGGCAAAGGTAAAGGGCGACATGGAGCTGAAGGTTCCAGAGAGCGTAATGGGAGTAAAGGAGTGGGAGTGTACTGTTATCTCTAACAAGAACGTCGCTACCTTCATTAAGGAATTCAAGGTACAGCTGCCTCCTGGTGAGCACATGCACTTTGAACCTGGTTCATACGCTCAGATTGCAATCCCTGCATACGACATTGATTACGACCGCGACATGGACAAGGAGCTTATCGGCGACCTTTACGTTCCTGCATGGAAGAAGTTTGGGCTCTTCGGACTCAAGCAGAAAAACGACACGCCTACTATACGTGCCTACTCTATGGCAAACTATCCTGATGAGGGCGACATCATCACTCTTACCGTACGTATCGCCACACCACCGTTTAAGCCAAAAGACCAAGGTCCTGGCTTCCAAGACGTACCGTGCGGCATTGCTTCTACATATATCTTCTCACTCAAACCTGGTGACAAGGTGCGCATGAGCGGACCTTACGGTGAGTTCCACCCACACTACGGCACTGGCAGAGAGATGATATGGGTAGGTGGTGGTGCTGGTATGGCACCGCTACGTGCGCAGATTATGCACTTACTAAAGACGCTTCATGTGCGTGACCGTGAGATGCACTACTTCTACGGAGCGCGTGCCATCGACGAAGTGTTCTTCATGGAAGACTTCCTTGAACTGGAGAAGGAATATCCTAACTTCCACTTCCACCTCGCTCTTGACCGTCCTGACCCTAAGGCAGACAGCCTTGGCGTGAAGTACACTCCTGGCTTCATCGCCCCTGTTATGGGAGACACTTACCTCAAGCAGCACGATGCGCCAGAGGACATAGAGTACTACCTCTGCGGACCTCCTATGATGTCAAAGACTGTGCTCGACCTGCTCCACTCACTCGGAGTTGAAGACGATATGATTAGCTTCGACAACTTCGGAGGATAGTTTCTCTTAAGTAATGTTGAAAAAATAACTTACGCAGTTTTTGCCTCAGATTGCTGAGATGTTTTGGGGATATAAAGATGGTTGCCCTCCCCCACCAAACGGGGGAGAAGCGAAAGCGAAGGGGGGCGACGCGAGCATCGTGACTGATGAATAGCCACAAAATAGCCAGCAAGATGAGATAAAAAATGCGTAAGAAGACATTACTCTAACAATATAAAAACTGAATAAGTTATTTTTTTACCGTCACTAAATTAATAATTAATAATAAAAACAATAAGAGTTATGATTACCACCACTTGGATAAAGAACTAAGAAATGGTAATCATAACTTTTATTTTTTTTTACTCAAACATTGTTGGCAATCAAGAGCATTCAATCTTCAAAACTTTATTTTCAACTTGAATATTGTTAATCATAATTTTTGATTCATAACCCTTATTTTTTAACTTACCAAATAAATAGCGATGAAAAAACTTTTCTTACTCCTCGCCATTCTCATGGCAACAGTATCAAAGGCAGACGCGCAGGTTAACGCGCAGTTCTTCTACGACTTCGGCTCGGACCGTAAGTTCACTACCCTTACCCTCGAAATGTTCAAGGGCGACAAATGGGGTAACACGTACTTCTTTATCGACCACGACTTCAACTACGACAAGCTCGGTGAAGGTGAGGTTGGCGTAGCCCCTGGCGGTACATACCTTGAGATAGCTCGCTGCATCAATCTGTGGCAGAACACCGCTATGAAGGCTTTTAGCTTCCATGTAGAATACAACGGCGGTATAACACGCGCTTACCCTATCAACAGTGCTATGCTCATTGGTGTTGACTACTTCATGCACGATAAGACCTACAAGAACACCCTTAACCTCAAGGCACTGTATAAGGA
>CAKQDQ010000048.1 GCA_934229335.1 uncultured Prevotella sp. | reverse complement strand
ATTATAAGGACTTCTGGTCGTACCGTTAGCTGATCTAACGCGCGGTGCATGGCAAGGTATGAGGCATGAAGTATATTTATCTTGTCTATCTCTTCTGCCGTACATACGCCTACCGCCCAAGCTACGGCATCGCGTTCTATCTCCTCACGCAATGCATAGCGTCGTTTTTCGGTCAACTGCTTCGAGTCGTTTAACTTCTCGTTATGATAATCTGAAGGCAATATAACTGCAGCGGCATATACTGCTCCTGCCAGACATCCTCGCCCTGCTTCATCACAGCCAGCCTCTATTTTGCCTGCATTAAAATATGGTTGCAACATCTTATTTTATTTTTATATTTATGGTGATAATTTACGTAACCACCCTTTATATTCTTTTCCTTCTCCTATACTACAAAACTTACAATCTGAAAGCTATTTTTTCGTCTTGCGATTTGGGCTCTTTCATACAGCAATCTCAATGCTTTCACGGCGTGAAAGCATTGAGATTGCAACATATGGTATATGTGATTAAAAATCGTAAACTTTACTACTTATTTTCTTTCTAACTGTAAGTAAAGTTCATACATATTCTCTTCATGGCACTTTCTTATCACTTATTGTAATACAGCTGTACCTTCGGTTTTTCTCCGTTGCCTTGTGGTGGCAACGTAAGCCCCACTCCTGCCGCGCTTATCGTCACGCGTGTTTCGCGTGCATTGTTATAGAAGGTAGCCTTAAACGTACCGTCTTTTTCTATCTTCGCATTTGGATTCCAATACAGCGTGCGGCGATAGTCCGTCGGCTCAGCTGGCACCGCAGTGCTATAATCTGGAGAATAGAATTCCTCGGCGTACGTTATGCCGTCAAGCACATACCTGCGGTCACGATAGGTGTATCTCTTTGCGTCGTTAGGCACTAACTCAAAGTTCATGGTGAGGGCTGGCGCGTTTGTCTCTACTACATCTCCTGAGTCTGTACGCAAATCATAATCGGTATATATTCGTACATTCTGTATGCGGTTAAGACGTAACAGGTTGTATACGGCTGTTGACGTACGCTCACGGTCAAACTCTGTTGCCATTGGCGTATAGTTACGCACATAAGATGTACCGTCTACCATAGCACGCAGATTAAACTGGTTACGACGTCCCATGTTGCCCACAAAATACGTCGCTAACGCCATAGGAAGTCTCTTGAAGTCTGCCACACCGAGCATCAAACCATAGTCGGAGGCATTGTTATACGCATCGTACATATCCATCACTATAGCTGGTTTCTTCATGTTAATGCCTCGTTTACCTCTACGTTTTGCGCTTACCACTACTGCCTGTAGCACATGATTGCCTGCAAGCCTGCTGCCATCGAGTATCTTTTCATCGTCGCCTTCATCTACGAAATATGACTCTGGCGAATTTACCTGATACCAAGAGTACGGCTGTGAGAATATTGGATAGAACATATCTCTCCTCACGAAATAATCAGGAAAGGCTCTTTCGTTCATCTTGTCTACGTCTACCTCTCCTTGCATATTCTTCTTTACCGAGTCTGCACGATTATATGCCTTGGCGAAGAGTATAGCTTTGTCGTAGAAAGATGGTAGCGTTATCTTAAAGCGTCCGCGACGATCGGTATGTGTTATGGCTCCCACGGTCTGACCATCTTTATATAGCTCTGCTTCTACTAACACCGAGCGTCTTACATATCCTTTTCCTAACCTGCTGTCATCGTCTGTAGCCCACTCTATGGTCTCGTCGCTTGTTGCATCGGGGTCTATGCCGAGTGCCGGGTCAAATTGTTCGGCTTCTGTAGGCTCTGAGGTGCTAACATTCTGCATACCACTATTTGCGTCAAGTTCCGCAAACATCTTATCGGCTACGGATACTGCCTTGCTACCAGCATTTTCTACGTCGTCCATTTCTATAAGTGTCGCTGTTGAAGGCACGGTATACACTGTTCCCTCATACGTTAGGCTCTTCTCTGGTTCGTAGCGCAGTGTGTTCACACGCTTATAGCGACGCCAGCCCTGCACCATCATCAAGAGGTCGAGGTCGGCACGGTGCTGTTTGTCGTCTGCCGCGAAATAATATGCAGGATATGCTATGAAGCCTTTTAACTCTGACGACAGCAGCATATCGGTCATGATGTTACCGTTGTCGTAACCCGTATCTTCCGTCTGAGCGTCACGCACTGCTACTGACATGGTTCCTATCCATGCGTTTTCTCTCGGCACATTCATTGTCATCTCTACTGGGGCGTATGGTTTCAGCGTGCTCTTACGTCCCACGGTGTCGCCATCTGACGTGAGACTGACGCTTACCGCTGTTCCGTAGTCATGATGATTGACGAAGAACTGGCGTGTGGCTATTGGCTGTGCATCACTGTCATATATTATTATCTCGTTTATTCCCGTAGGACACTCGGCTTGGTTTACTTGTATTTCGCCAGCTCCGCTCATTCTCTCAAACTTAACTAATTTGCCTCTGCACAGTATTGTGTATGCTGATGGCACCACACCGGCAGCCTTTACTGTCGCTACATTTTTTTCTACATCGTATGTTAGCACAGCTCCCTTGTCGTGTACCTTTGGCAAACGAAAGGTGACGGGTTTGCCGTTCCACTCAAAGGTTGCCTGTAGTGTACTATTCCCTGACGTTACCGTAAAGGTACCTCTGCCTATGTGTGATGGTCGTATCTTTCTGCCGTCAGAGAGGGTGCCCTCTATGTCATACTGTTGCCCGTTGTTATCGGTTATCTCAAACGCCACTCTGCTTGCCACTCCCTTTACCAACTGTCCGCCTTCGGGATAGAAACGGCACTGCAACTTGCTTTTGCTTTTCAGTACGTGCTGCTTGGGTCGCTGCGCCATGTAGCGGTAACTGTAGTCGCCTGCCTTCTTGGGCTTTTCGTATATTGGTATGACGCGTGAATAGAGTCCCTCGTAGTTCCTGAAGAAGTCATGCGCTGACTGCGCACCATAGAACTTATATCTGTCGTCACGCGTATATTTTTTCTCCGTAACATTGAAGTTTAGCTGCCATCGGGTGTATGCGCGTATCTCGTAATACCCAGAATACAAAGAGTCTTTTAACACGAATTGTCCGCACGTATGTCCCGCACCGCTCACCACTACGTGTTGACGCTCCACAAGATAGCCATCGGGGGTCAGCAGTTCCACATACAACAGCTTGCTCATATTGGTAGGTTGAAGGTTGTCGGCTCTTAACACGTATGCCTTATACCACAATGTATCGCCCACAAAGTAGGTGCTGTTGTCGGTATGTACATATACCTTTTCTTGTACTTGCGGATTGTCGCGCAACTGGCTTTCGAGCACATCAAGGGCATCGCCTTTCGCTATCGTGGCTATACCGCATAACAGCGACACTATCATCATGCGCATTATCAATAAATGTTTCATTCTCTTTGCTTAATGGTTAGTATAAGGTCGGTAAGGACTTTTTTTCTTTCGTAATGCTTTACGATACAAAAGTACATATATTTTTCCACTTTCACAAATATTATAAAAGAAAAACGACAGCCACATATCATTTCTGTGATACATGACTGTCGTCTCATTATGTTTTATTATGTCTTATGTCTGAAGCTTATAGTTTATTTTAGGCTTGCCCACCAGCATCGTAAGCTTAGGATTTATTTGAATGGCAGATACCAGTTCTTTGGCTCTAACAGGTTTACCTGTGGGTTATTGCCTGAAAGCTTGTTAGCGAACCACATTGAACCGAAGTTGCCTCCATAGAGACCGCTCTCATTCTTATGACGTGCGATACGCTGAAGGTCGTAGAAACGCTGTCCCTCAAAGGCGAACTCCATTGCATACTCATCACACAGCAGGTCTTCCATGGCATTGATGCTGTCTGCCTTAGTCATTCCTATTGTTACACCTGGGAATGTCTTGGCTATCTGGTCAAGTTTCTCACCGATGATAGGTTTTGGCAGATACATCAAGTTGCGCTCAGAACCTACTGTTGTTGCCCTTGAACCTGTTACCGATACAAGATTTTCTATACCTGTAGCATTAGAGAAACCAGCGCCTCTGTTGTGTATACCATAAGAATATTCGGGGGCGAACTTGTTACGGTTGGTAGCGTTAAGGAACGGTACTGTGGTCTGAAGCACCTGTATTGCCTGAGCATTGAGGTACTGATATGGCTGTGGCGCATCTGCACTTGGCACGAGTTCCTCAAGGTATGTTGATATACCGTTACGCAATATGGCGAAAGCAAGTTCTGGATAGCCCATTCGGTTCAGAGCCTCTGCAAGATGCAAATATACAGTTGTATTACGATACAGGTATATGTTTGCGTTCTTAACCTTCTCTACATATACCTTTGAAGTATCTGTACGGTCCTGAAGCAGAACGACATCATCTACATAGAAGCGACTTGACTCGTTGACTCTTTGAGCTCGTCCATCTCCGAACTTAGCCTTGGCTATACCATCTGTATAAGCACTTGAGGTGTGCAGTGTGTAATAATAACAGTATGTGCTGTCAGCTATAGCGTAATATGATTTTGATGGAGCAATCTGAATCTCGTCTGCATGAGGGCAAGAACTTGATCTTGATGTAGAATAATAATCATAGCCAAACGCCATAGGTACAGTAGTAGTCTGACCACGCTGCGCACTTACTGCCATTGGTATGTATGTAACAACGTCTGTCGGTTCTGCTGAGTTTGAATAGATATTCTTATATCCATATCGCATAGCATTGAATGCAGAACCAAAATCATCAGGGATATACCCAACGTTAAAAATCAAATTGTTCAAACCTGGGTTCGCATGTACGGCTGCTTCTGACGCTATGTCACAAAGATACTTCGCGAAATGTGATGCCGCCTTGTCGTAATGCAAGCCCTGCTCCAGATACATCTCACCTAAGATAATGTCTACTGGCACAAAAAGACGAGAGAATGAGATATTCTTCGCTACGCCCCAGTTGGTTGTACCAATACTATAATTGTGGTTATTATATGTTGGTACAGACATGCCTGAGAAACGCTCAAGTGACGGTGCCAAGGCATCTACTATCTCTGAGAGGTTTTTCTTAGGGAAGTTGTCTTCATTGATGGCTGAGATGCTGGTCAATGGCTCTGTAAAGAAAGGTATCTTGTCCTCATTACCGCAGTATGTACGCGCAAGCTGAAGATATGCCCAAGCACGCCATGAGGCTACTGCCGCATACTCTTCGAGGGTTACATTGGCAGATCCTGTATAAAGGGTCGTGTCACGATGAGCAAGGTAATAGTTACAGTTGTTTATTACCTTATAGTACACATAGGCACTGTCATACTTATTAGCGGTTGTTGCAGAGTAATTGGCAAGCGAACGAAGATTGGTATTTGTGCTCGCTGTTGTAGTAGCAAGCTCACCGCGCATCTCGCCAATATAGAAATACTGATCCGCAAGCTGCTGCATTGCTTGAGCTATGCCAAGAGCATAGAACATAGAGTCTGTCTTGTTATTCAAGTCAGGATCTATCACCATGCTGTCATTGTCCGTCTTTAGCATATCGCTACATGATGTAGTAGCGAAGACGCAGAGGGCTGCAATGATTGTATATAATATTTTTTTCATTTGTTCTCTTGTTTTATTGTATAATCGTCTGGGATTTGTTCCTACTGACATCTACACGATGTCTTGTCGCATATCATGCCAGTAGGAATTCTTATACTTTAGAGATTTATCTTCAGACCAAGCAGGAACGCACGGCTCTGTGCCACGTTACCACAGTCTATGCCCTGATACATCACACTGTTACCAATGCTGAACTCTGGGTCATTGCCTGTATACTTTGTTACAGTAAAGACATTCTGAGCTTCTGCCCATACTGCAAGGTTCTGCAGATACGCTGACCATGACTCTGGGAGCGGTATCTGGTAGGTAAGACGGACGTTCTTCAAACGGAGGTATGAACCGTCTTCTATCCAGCGGTCTGAGAAACGATTGTTCTGCATTGGGTCACCGTATGCCACCTTCGGAAGGGTGGTTATCTGACCTTCGTAACGCCAGTGGTTCATTTCTGATACCTGCTGGTTGTAGAATGTAGAACCTGAATTAAGGATACTGCGCTGATAGTTATACACATCATTGCCTACGCTGAAGTTGAAGCCCATATCAAGAGTGAAACGCTTGTAGTTTACGGTTGCGAAGATGTTACCGTAAAGGTCTGGGTTAGGATCACCTATGATGACTTTGTCGCGTTCGTCTATCACACCGTCTCCATTCTGGTCTACGAAGTGTACGTCACCTGCTGTAAAGTTCTGGTGAGCTCCTGATTCGTCAAGCTGATAGAGATAACCGTCGTTACCTGCTTTCTTTGCTTCCTCATCGGTTGCGAAGACGCCAAGGGTCTGATAACCATAGAACAGTCCTACTGGATTGCCTACTGAAACGAGGATATTGTTGTCTCCATAAACGGAGTTACAATAGTCACCGTTACTGAATGCTCTTGCACCATCAGTGAAGGTACGTGTAGGAAGTGACTTCAGCTTATTGGTGTAATGACCAAGGCTTGCACCTAACTCTACCGTAAGGTTCTTGGTAGATACTGGCTTACCTGACATTCTGAATTCTACACCCTTATTCTCAAGTGAACCACCATTTACCCAGTAGTTATTGATACCAGCGATAGGGGTCTTAAAGGTCTGAAGGGTCAACAAGTCCTTTGTCTTGTTGTAGTAGAAGTCTGCACCGAAGGTCAAACGGTTGTTAAGCATATTGGCTACGAAACCAATGTTCCACTTTGTTGTGGTCTCCCACTTTATCTCATCGTTACCGATATTGCTCATCTGCATACCGATAGAGTTGTAGTTGAAACGAACTGATGAGAAAGAGGTACGTGCGGCATAGTTAGAGATGTCGTCATTACCACTCATATCAAAGCCTGCATTAAGACGGAGGTAGTCAACAAATGAGTTCTTTGGGAACCAATTTTCGTTGCTTATTACCCAACCTAACTGTACACTTGGGAAGATAGCCCACTTTGCACCAAAGGCTTTTACACCGCCATCGGCATTATCACCGAAACGGCTGTTGGCTTCTGCAAGGAGTGATACTGTTGCGAAGTAACGGTTACGATATGAGTAGTCACCGCTTGCGTACCACTGCATATTCTTCCATACATCGTTAGCACCATCTATGTTTGCGTAACCTACTGACTGGTCTGCGCTTAGTGATGGGTTCTTGTCTGACTGTGAAGACCTGTATTGGGTTGATGCCTCACTGCCATCGTATGAGAAGTAGTTGTAGCGATAGCCACCTGTGACAGCTACGTTGTGTGCGCCAAACTTCTTCTGCCAGTCTACATGAGCGTTGATAAGAATGTTTGTCTCCTTTGCAAAGAGGGAAGACGTCATGTTGTATACTGTTCCAAGTCCATCTATAAGGAATGGTGGCACGCCTTCTGAAGGACGGTAGTAACGTTGTGAGTTACGGTTCAACACATAGCTGAAGTCTGCTGTTGCAGAGAGATTGTTGTTGAACTTATAGGTTGGAGCGATATGAACATTGAAGAATGTGTTTTCTACCTTATTCTTATTATCACCTTCCGCATTGCTGATAATGGCTGTTGGGTTGGCAAGAGAATAAGCGTAGTCGTTACCGTATATTCTCTGGCTCAACGGGCTATACAGCTCATCGTAACCTGACAGGAGGTTCGTGAAACCACCTACATACTTGTTATACTGATATGGCGTAACAAGTGGTGACTTTACCATTGCGAGTGCTGTTGGTGAGGTTATGGTTCCCGAAGTAAGGTTAGAAGAGAAGCCATCATCGAATAGCTGGTTGTTTGTACGTGAGAACGACATATCAAACTTGGTGTCAAGGTTCCAAAGTATCTTGATGTCGGTATTGAAACGTACATTAAGACGGTCGAAGTCTGTGCTCTTAACGCTGCTCTCTGCTTGAACATAACCTACAGAAAGATTATACATACCGATGTCGTCACCACCCTGCACGTTGATGCTGTAGTTTTGTGTCAATGCTGAACGGTATACTTCATCACCCCAATTTGTATCGTTGTGATACATATTGTAGTAGTAACCGTTAGGATCATCGTTGAGGAAGTTGAAGGTTACCTCACGATTATCAGACTTCTTCAGCTCTGATATTGTACCTATCATCTCGGTAGCGTAGTTGCGATACTGAGAAGCGTTCATTACTTTCTGTACGCTTGGCTTCAATACTACACCTGCGGATATGTTGGCGTCAATACGTGTCGCCATAGAATGACCACGCTTTGTATCTATCAAGATTACACCGTTGGCACCGCGAGCACCGTAAAGGGCTGTAGCATTCTTCAATACCTGTATCTTCTCTATATCTTCTGGTGAGATATTAGCAAGCATATTGAACGAACGACCCTGATGAAGGACGCTACGACTCAGCTGCATATCCATCTCTACACCGTCTACGATGACTAATGGCTGAGCATTAGCGTTTAGGGAGTTGAGACCGCGGATAAACATTGCATTTCCACCATCTGCTGCACCTGAACGGTTTATGGAACGTATGTCGGCACCAAGATTTGACTGTATCTCGTCGTCAAGGACTATGCTTCCTCCTTTTACCTTAAAGGTACTGGCGGCTGTATATTCTGTTCCGTCAGAATACATTGCTCTGAACTTGTCGCTCAGCAATGAGATTTTTACTTGTTGTTTCTCGTCGTTGCTTTTTATCGCTACCTGCTGTGAGAGATAACGAGGTGCTTGTACAAATAGAGAGGTGGTAAAGTCTGGCACCTTAACGGTGAACTCACCTTTAGCGTTTGTCATTGCAGTGTAGCGCTCGTCGGCAAGTGCCTGTACACGCACACCTGCTACTGGCTGCTTGGTAACATCGTCAACAACAATACCTGATACAGACACAAGGGTATTATTGTCTTTTACTGTGCGACGCTTAGGTGCCTTGAAGCCTGTTTCCTCGTCACCATCTACGTCTTGTGCGTAGGAGATGGTGCAACAACCCAGTGCCAAAGCACAGAGAGAGAGTCTGAGACCCTGTCGCTGTAGTATGTCAAATATATTGTTCTTCATATATTTTAGTCTTCTTTTATTGCATTCTCGTCTGTCTCATATACAGGCTTCAATATTATTCCTGCTATACGAAGGTTCTGCTCATAGTTTCTCTTCTGTGTTGAAAGGAACGAGTTGAATGTATGCATCACCTTAATGTTAGGAGCGACTCCTGTTCTGTAGTAACATACTGGGAATGTGATTTTACCTACATGAAGTGTATCTACACAAGGAACACCGTTCTCATTCTTACAATTCACAATAAATGGACGAACGCTTCTTATACCCGCTGCGGTTGTCTGTATGCCTGTACCATCAAAACGACCTGCTACTGCATTATTGGAAGCATCTGTATAGTTTATGTCCACACGGAGGCTATATGGTTTGATGTCTGCTGACAAATCCCAATATTCGCCTTCATATATAGCAGGGACCATTACTATATATACATCGTATGTAGCAGAACGTACGTCTTTTAAATAGTAGTCAAGCTCTGGAGCGTAACTTGAATTTGCAGGTACCTGAGTCTCTAAATAGACGAGTGAAACCTCGCCGTTTTCAGGTTTCCAGACTGCCTCTGGTAAGCCTCTTAGTGCTACTGTTTTCGTACCTGTTCCCACTGCCGTTACAAGACGATCTGGGTCAAGCACTTCTACTTCAAGTTTTGGAAGGAATGCCTCATCTGTATAAGGATAAGCATTTAATATACGAGCATGACCGTTACTGAGACGTATTGTCTGTTCTGTTGCAGTGTTAAGTCCTGTAAGATTCGTTATATAGTTCCTACCAGTGGTATACAAAGTATCATTCTCAACAAACGGTGCTCCTGTTGACAGCTTTGCATTATACTTTTTGTTTGTCTCTGAGAAGAAATTATATCTTACGAGATAAGACTTACTGATGGAGTCTGTCCAGTATGCTGCTGTTTCTTGTATCTCTGCATCACTCGGAGCTGATGCAAGTGTCACTGTTGTCGCACCTGTCTTTGGTGCCATGATGGTAGCAGAACTTGTTGATGTGTTACCACCCTTGGTGTTTCCTACCTCTGTACTGCTCAAATCCTGGAAAGACATTGAAGGCAGATAGTTATAGTACTTAGAAATCTTGTTGTATGCTGCTGTCCAAGCTGCATCATTAGGAATAAGCACTGTGTAAAGACTGTCTTCATTATTCAATCGGGCAAAATACTGACCTTGAGTCATTGTATTGTGCACTATCATTACTGAGTCATCATAATGCTGCTGACCATCAATAATCTCACCCTTTACAGAATTGGTTTCATCAAGTGTTCTTACTTCGTACTTCTTCACATAGTTTGCGAACTTGCTCGCTATGTCTGCCTTTTCTGAGATTATCTCATATCCGTTATAGCGGAATGTAGCAGGATTCTCTACTGTATAAAGAAGACCATTAACGCTCGGATAGTTATACACTGATGTATTGTTGATGTTTCTCAACACATTCTTTGAATCAAATGCCAATGTGCTTGTGCCCTTGTTAGCAAACTTCAGCAGTTTCTCATTGAGCATATATATAGTGGTGTCGTTGATATCCGTCTCTCTATGAGCATAGTCGGCAACAAGGTTTTCTACAAATTCTTTCTTTACTTTCTCGTCTGAAAGGTTGTTAAGAGAGTCGATGTTGAAAGAACCATTCACTGGTGCCCATACGGTGTAGGTATGTGACGCACTGAGAACCTTGTCGTAACCTACTCTTTGCAGCACTGCCGCAAAGTCAGACAGATTTGCATTACCCGAAATATTCTCCCACAGCGTCTTGTCTGCCGTTGACTCGTAAGCCTCTGGCACACTGTTATAGTCGCTGAAGTCGGAACATGAAGCTACGGCAAGCAGACCGCCTGCCATCGCTATCATTCCTATTTTAGATATATGTTTCATATTCTGATTATATTTTTGGAATTGAGCACCCTCTATAACGAGGGTGCTTCTATTTTATTAATACCAGTCCTCTGTATAGTCCTGACTGTTCACTATGTCAACAGGTACAAGTTCTATGAAGTCTACTGAGAAACCGAGACGGTCATAACCGGTAAGAAGGTTCTTCAGACGAATCCAATATGTCTGTCCTTGTTCAAAATGGCGTGTACCAAGTATCTTACGCATCATACTCGTACCGTATCCTTCCTCATAACGACAGCAGTTGCTGATTGTTGCAACAAGATCGTCTGGTGAAGTTATACGTGTCTTTACCTGATTTAAGGTACCACGTGAGAAACTTGCAGGCGCACGCATATAACCATGGTTACGCATTACAAGGTCTGAGGCTACACCATAGTCGTCAAACTCTGATGACAACATATAACCTGTTGCGTCACGATCCTCTTGAAGTGTTGAGTTAGGATAACGTGCATCAAACGGTATACCAAGTGGCTGCATTGAACTTGGATTGCTTGAGGTACCGATATAGTACTGCTGCAAACCACCTGCATCCATTGGAGGATAGATAATACGAATCTCATAGTCACCGCTTGGTACTGGTGGAAGACGGAAAGCGAAATCGTTTTCGTCCCAACCAGACAACTGGTCTGCGCACCATGCACGCCATGGACCTTGGGTGTACCATGCCAACTTTGTCTTGCTGTTGTAACTTACAAGGTTATCAAAGTAATCCAATGGCAGACGGGTCATTGTACCATCGTTTGCAGAAAGATTCATAGAAGCAATCTCGGCTGATGTAGCAAAACGAATGTCGTTGTTGGCAAGCTCGTACAGCATATCACCCATATCTATACGCATACGCTCATGAAGCACACCGTTAGGAACGTCTGAGTCATATACCAACGGAGCATTTATGGTGTGAATATAACCATTGTATGCCTGTATATTAGACTGTGCACGAACTATCATACAGCCTGTCTTCCTTATCTGGTGTGTAGCGTCGCTACCAAAGGTACCGATTTCATCAGTCAGTGTGTTGTGCTCACGCCAACGGTTAATCCAGATGTTTGAAGAAGCACCTGTATTCTGATACAATGGCTGCCATATCTTCATCAGGGTATGTGGCAACATTGTCTCATAATAGTCATAAGGCTCACCACCGAACGCAAAGTTCCAGTTCTCGTTTGAAGCGTTACGCTCATAGACGAGTTTTGATACTGACATTCCTGCCTTAACGATGTGATAACGCAAGAACATATTAACAACATTGTATGTATTGTCATAGTCATCACCTACACTGATAGGGTGATTCTCCTTGTCTGGGTAGTCATACCACTCCGCTGCGTTCTTATACCACTCTACGCACTTTGCCTTTAAGTCTTCGAAGTTGTTGATGCCAGACTTGGCAAGTACTTCATTCGTTTCTGCAAAGACGGTGTACTTTATCTTACACTCGGTAGGAACATAATACTGACCGTTTGCGAAACCAGAACCTGGACGGCCAGATATATTATCAAGACTGTATGTCTTGTCTGTACCATCGGCATTAGTCTTCTTTACTACAGAGATTGAATCGAAGAGACCACACTTCTCCATTGCTTCACAGAAGATAGAGAACTGAGGCAACTTCTCCATCACTTCCTGTACCTTTCGGGTTGTACGAGGAATGACTTTGTTGATTACCTCTAAGTTACCATTGGTCAAGGCGTCGTCTTCCAATGAATTTGTGACTTCTGCTACGTCATTGAGACGTACAATTCCGTCATCACCGAGACGTGAGATAAACGGTGTGTTCAGCATCGTTGATACTTCCTTACCACCAGCGTTACTCAGGTCTTCTACATAACTGTAAAGCATAGCAGATAAGTGATATCTTGCTATATCCTTACATTGCTGTTCAGTAAGACCGTTAACACTATTCTCGGTCATACCATTGTGGGGTTCTTCTGCCTCAGGATCATTCCAAAGACTGTCGACATACTGCTCCACACCACTATTGATTGGCGCATAACATGTATACTGTCCGTATGATGCCATCATGCGATCATAACCTGAACGCTGCAGAATGACATTGAATTGGTGAAATATAGAGTCATTAGCCTGAAGATAATCCTGAATGGTCTGACCTGTGAAAGTATACAGGTTTGACTCATCTGGCTCCTTATTACAAGAAGTCAGGGACATGGCCATACCAACCACCAATCCAAGAGCTATCTTAAATATTTTCTTATTCATAACGAATATCTTTGTCTTTAATTACTAACAGTATTAATAATTCTTTTCTGTAGTAGCACCATCATTATATACAGGATTCTGTATAAGAGATGGATTTACTTCTACCTCGCTCTTCTTTATAGGCATATAAAGATATGGCTCTGTCTGCATCTTTGCTGTTACGGCTTTACCACCACTCTCATACTTACGTGATATGAGAGTAAGCATATCTTCGTAGTTGGCAGCATATGCACCACCCTGCAGAGCAAGTATAGTAGAATAATTTACTCCTGTGGTATGACGATAGTTGTATCGCAGCATATCAAACCAACGCTTTCCTTCAAAACAGAGTTCACGCGCACGCTCATCCATTACAAGTGTCTCAAGCGTGTTTGCTGTTACAGTAAATCCATCAAAGGTATTTACCTGACGACGTACGAAGGTTGCAAGGTTATTGCCATCATATGCGTTTTCATTTATCTGGTAAGCTGTAGAATCTATATCAGCTGTCAAATCTGTATGTGCACGCATATTAATAATCTGTGCCTGACGAGCGGCTGTAACATTAAGGTGAGCTATAGTCTTGTTGACTTCCAACAGCTGGTTAGCAAGATTCAGAGAGTCCTCCGCTGTTGTCGCAGCGGCAATCTGTTCTGTAAGTCCAGCGTTAGCTGCCCTGCGAAGTGCAGCCTTCTGTACCATAGCTTCTGCCTTCATCAATACTACATCTGAAACACGGTATACGATCCAGTTCTGATCATAGTTCGTATAAGAACGACTACCTACAATATTATCCGATGCCAACGTTGTTCTGCCTTCGGTCTGACTGGTCGTAGCAACAAACTTACGAATGTTGTTTCCTGCATCTGCCGCTGTACCGAAACCATAAACAGACTCATATCCACGTACATCCTTATCCTTGTTCGTACCATAGAAGACTGAAGTTCCATCATTAGAGCTTACAGATGCAGAATAAATCTTACTCGCATAGAAACTCGGATATGAAGAACTCTTATTTATCTTATTATACATGGTAGCAAGACCTGAGTTGTCCGTATATTGCACCTCGAACAATGCCTCATTGCTATTTCCCATACCTGTATACAGAGACTTGTAATAGCTGTTACGATCTAAAAGATTGAAACCGTCATCATCAAGTTGATCTACACCTGTTCCTGTTACGCCAGCTGCAGCCTTTCTGTTATTACGTATAACGTTACAACATTCAATACACTTATCATAGCTTGCCTCATCACCGTAGATAGAAGCTTTCCACAGATATACGTCTGCAAGCAAAGCGTATACGCCATCACGTGTAAAGTAACCAACCTTCGCCCAACCAGTAGCATTCTGTGTGCTGAGTGTATTGTTCTTTACTTCTTCCAAATCGGCAATAATCTGGTCTATGACAACACTTGGAGCACTCTGAGGTACATTCATCTCTTGTGAACTTTCCTTGTATGGCTCCAATATCATAGGAACGTCACGGAAAGTACGTACGAGATAGAAATAACAGAGAGAACGCAACGCCTTCATCTGTCCTACAAAGTTCAAGTGGTCACCCTCAAGATAGTTAGGGTCAATTTCTCTAACACTTGCAGACTTAGAGATGACAAGGTTACAGTTGTTTATCACAGAATACATAGAAGCCCATTCTGTGTAAGCGTTAGTTGTCTGAATATTAGCAGAGCTAATCTGGTTGAGATTATTGTTGTTAATCGCAGAATTGACATTTAACTCGTCTGAGCGAGAAGTCCACACGATGAGGTCACGCTGCAGTTGGTCAGTAGCAAACGCTGCATAAGCACCATTAACCATCTGCTCCACATCGCTCTTCGTCTGCCAGAAGTCTTCTTCTACCGTTTTATCATCTGGGAGAAGCACGGTATCAACGCATGATACCATTGCAAGACTTGATAATATTATTGATAATACTTTCTTCATGATTGTGTCAATTTAGAAACCAATATTGATATTGGCAGTGAAAGACTTAGAACGTGGTGTCTGTGACTTATCCTGTGCGACACCCCATCCACCTGTTGAAATCTCAGGGTCTACACCTGAGTACTTTGTCCAACAGAAGAGGTTGTTCATTGTTACATAGAACTGCAGTTGGTTTAGTCCCCAGTTCTTCAGTTGTTTCTTAGGGAATGTGTAACCTACCTGTAAGTTCTGGAAACGCAAGAATGAGCCATCCTCTACATAACGGTCAGAACCCTGATAGTTATACGCAGACTTATCATCATAAACGTATATCGCACGTGGCATCATTGTTACGTCACCGTCCTTACGC
>CAKQDQ010000047.1 GCA_934229335.1 uncultured Prevotella sp. | reverse complement strand
TGTAGATACAGGGGCGGCTCACGCTGACAAGCGACGAGTGCGACAAGAGCGATAGCCCCCCTCCCGACCTCCCCCATGGGGGAGTAGGAAATGCTCTATTGGGGTATATTTATCTGCTGTTAAACTTTTCTTTCTCTTTATATTACACGCTCCTGCGATAGTGTTTTCCACACCTTTTTCCTCCCTTTGTGTCTCCAGAGATAGCGTTTTCCACCCATCTCTCCTCCCACGTGAGGGAAGTCGGGAGGTGGGCTGTAGCGTGTTAGAGGTTCTTATCTATCAACTCTCTCAACTTTGCGGCGTTAACGGCACCACCTATTCTGTCTACCACCTCACCGTTCTTTATGAAAAGAATAGTTGGGATGTTGCGAATACCAAAGCGTTCGAGCAATTCCTCGTTGTTCTCAACGTTGTATTTGCCCACATTTGCCTTGCCTTCATACTCCTTCTCTATTCCCTCAAAGATGGGAGCGAGACGCTGGCACGGTCCACACCAAGTAGCCCAGAAGTCTATTACGGTCAGTTTGTCGGGTTGGTTGAGTATCTCTTTATAGTTGTCGTCTGTCAGTTTCATATCGGTTGTTTGGTTGTTTGGTGAGTTGGTTGTTTAGTGGGTGAGTTGTTTCGAGGTTTAGTTGTTTCGTAGTTTGGTGAATAGCATTTCCATTAACTAAACCACTAATCTACTAAACCACTAATCTACTAAACCACTATTAAATTATTTATGCAGTCCGCACTCTTTGTGTTCAGGGTCTTCCCACCACCATCTTCCAGCGCGAACGTCCTCGCCAGGCTCTATTGCCCTGGTGCAAGGCTGGCAACCTATTGACGGGAAGCCTTTGTCGTGCAGTTTGTTATACGGCACCTTGTTGGCGCGAATGTACTGCCATACGTCCTCTTCAGACCAAGCAGCGAGTGGGTTTACCTTCAGCAGACCATTGTTCTCGTCCCACTCTACGACGTGAGTGTGTGTGCGTGTCACTGCTTGAGAAGCGCGAAGTCCGCAAATCCAGACGTCGAGAGTAGAGAGAGCACGCTTTAATGGCTCTAACTTACGGCAGTGACAGCAAGCGCGACGCAGTTCAATGCTTTGATAGAAAGCGTTGATACCGTGCTCTTTCACGTACTCCTCTACACCATCGTGGCGTGGAAAGAATACCTCTATGCGCATATCATACTTGTCATTGGTGCGGTCTATCAACTGATAGCTCTCAGGAAAGAGTCTGCCAGTGTCAATAGTGAAGACCCTTCCGCCACCTGCTTTGGCTATCATGTCCGTGAGAACCTGATCTTCCAGTCCAAGGCTGGAGGCGAGAGCCACACGGTTTCCGTATGTCTTCAGAAAGTATGCTATAACCTCTTGCGGTGTGGCAGAGGCAAATTGTTCGTTGAGTTGCTGAGCGTTGGTCATGGGTTTGTTGTTTTGTTGGTTCGTGATTTAGTATGCTTGGTGTTTGGTGGATTAGTGATTAGTATTTCTATCAACTAAACAACTAAACCACCAAACTACCAAACGACTAAACTATCATTCCTGCTCCAACCGTCTCATTAGTGCCCTCGTCAATGAAGATGAGTGAGCCTGTGGTGCGATTGTTAGCGTAAAGGTCATACGATAGTGGCTTAGAGACGCGGAGAGTAACCTTCGCTATGTCGTTCATGTTTATGTTACTGTCTCCCTGCACGTTCTCAAGGGTGTTGATATTCACCTTGTATTCCACGTCGGTCACCATGCCCTGCAGTTCGTCTGTAGTGTGACGAATGATGTACTTCTTACGAAGTTGTAGCGGACGATGGTTCAACCAGCATACGAGGAGCGATACCTGCTGACCCTCAAGTGGCAGTTCTGATGTCTTAACAATCTGTGAACCGCGGCTAACGTCAACGTCATCCTCAAGCGATATGCTTACGCTCTGTGGTGCCTGAGCCTCGTTAATGGTGTTAGTACCTTCGTCAATGCGTGACACCTTAGAGCGAGTGTGTGACGGAAGCACCGTTACCTCATCGCCAACCTTTATCGTTCCGCTGGCAATGCGACCAGCGTAAGCACGGTAGTCAGGCCATTCTGCGGTCTGAGGACGCACTACATACTGTACGGGGAAGCGGAAAGGCTGCTTCTCCAAGCCCTCTTTCAGTGGCACCTGCTCAAGCAGATGGAGCAGAGTCTCACCCTTATACCAAGGCGTATGCTCTGAAGGGTTAACCACATTGTCGCCCTTCAGGGCAGAGATAGGAATAAAGTAAACGTGCTTCAGACCTAACTGTGTGGCGATGTTAGCGTACTCTTCCTTTATCTTATTGTACACATCCTCAGAGAAGTCCACGAGGTCCATCTTGTTGATAGCCACGATAACGTAGTCAATCTGCAAGAGAGCGGCAATGTAAGAGTGACGCTTCGTCTGCTCAATGATACCGTTTCGTGCATCAACCAGGATGATAGCGGCATCGGCTGTTGATGCTCCAGTCACCATGTTACGGGTGTATTCTATGTGTCCTGGGGTGTCGGCGATGATGAATTTACGCTTAGGAGTAGCGAAATAGCGGTATGCCACGTCAATTGTTATGCCCTGTTCGCGTTCCGCACGCAGTCCGTCAGTAAGGAGTGCGAGGTTAACCTCAGCGTTACCGAGGCGTTCTGACGCCGCTTCTACAGCCTCCAGCTGGTCTTCAAAGATAGACTTTGAGTCGTAAAGCAGTCGTCCTATGAGTGTTGACTTGCCGTCGTCTACGCTTCCTGCTGTTGTGAAGCGGAGTAATTCCATATCGAGATAGCCTGCGCCACCTTTATTATTTGTGCTCATGTAGTTTCGTTGTTTAGTTGATTGTTGTGATACAATGACGCAGAAACGTCATTGCACGAGGAATAAATGACCTAAAATCTGTTTAGAAGTATCCCGCCTTCTTGCGGTCTTCCATTGCAGCCTCAGAGCGTTTGTCGTCGGCTCTGCCTCCACGTTCTGTCACTCTTGATGATGCTATCTCGTCGATTATATCCTCAATGGTGTCGGCTGTAGAGAGTGTAAGACCAGTACAGGTGATGTCTCCAATGGTGCGGCAGCGTACTTTCTTTATCTCTAACTTCTCATCAGGCTTCAGTTGCATGAAAGGATAGTGCGCAAGCCATACTCCGTCGCGCTGGAACACCTCACGTTCGTGTGTGTAATATAGTGAAGGTAGAGGTATTTTCTCTTGCAGTATGTACTGCCAAACGTCCATCTCTGTCCAGTTTGAGATAGGGAACACGCGGAAGTGCTCTCCCATGTTCTTCTTACCGTTAAAGATATTCCACAGCTCTGGACGCTGATTCTTTGGGTCCCACTGTCCGAACTCGTCACGATGACTGAAGAAACGCTCCTTTGCACGAGCCTTCTCTTCGTCGCGTCGTGCTCCGCCCAAGGCAGCGTCAAACTTGTATTTATCAAGAGTGTCGAGCAAAGTAACGGTCTGCAACTTGTTGCGTGAGGCGTTATAGCCCTTCTCTTCTACTACCCTTCCCTCGTCAATACTCTGCTGTACAGAGCCAACGATAAGCTTTACGCCAAGTCGTTTTACCAGTTCATCGCGGAAATCAATAGTCTCTTTGAAGTTATGACCGGTGTCAATATGCAGGAATGGGAACGGTATAGGTGCTGGATAGAACGCCTTATACGCTAAGTGTGCCATTACAATAGAGTCCTTACCGCCAGAGAACAGCAGTACAGGCTTCTCAAACTGCGCTGCGACTTCACGTATAACGTATATCGCTTCCGACTCAAGTTCTTTAAGGTGTGTAATCTTCTGTGCCATATTCTATTTGTGTTTGTTTTAATTTCTGAGTGCAAAGGTACTGCGTTTTGTGGATATAGACAATAGCAGTTCATGGCTATTCATATCACTAATGTTTGGTATTAACGGTGTTTATGTGCGGTATTACAGCGTTTATACACGGTTTTTGCTAAAGTGTCTCATCACGAATCTACCTGTAAGACTGAGCACAAGCACTATTGCCGTTAGTATAACAGCGGCGGCGTATGCTCTGTTCTGTACTTCTTCCTGTGGTACTGACAGCTGGAAGAATACCGCCAGTGGCAGCGTTGCCGCCTTGTCTGTCAGTGCCTCTGGTATATAATCCGTGAAGCCTGCGGTGTACATCACGCCTGCCGCGTCGCCTATCGCTCTGCCAATAGACAGCAATGTGGCTGTAGCTATGGCTGGTGCTATCTGTCGTACCACCACTCCGATGGTCTCTATGCGTGTCGCTCCGAGCGAGAACGCTGCCTCAAGGATACCGCGGGGGATAGTGCGCGCTACCTCGTCCATACTTCTTATCAGTATTGGCACTATAAGCATTGTCTCTACTATGATGCCGCCAAGCAGTGAAGCACGTATGCCTACGAGCACCATTATGGTGAAAGCGAAGGCACCGTAGACTATGCTTGGCACGCCATAGAGCACATCAAACGCCAGGCGAGCTATGTAACCGAAACGTGATGTGGGCTTGAGGTATACGTTAAGGTAAAACACTACGGGTATGCTTATTATCAATCCTACCACCGTTGCACCGGCAACGATGTATAATGAGCCTACTATGGCGTTGAGGAAACCACCATCTCCACCGATGTAGAAGCCTGAACCTGGCACGGTGCTGACCATTTCCCACGTCAATACAGGAAGTCCTTTACTGAAAATGGTCCACAACACGCTGACCACGAACACTGCCACGAGGAGCAATGACAGCCACATCAGGACCTTGAATATTTTTTCTTCGAGAATACGCATAATGTAAGTAGACGGGAGAACTGCCCTCCGAGGTACAGCCTTGCACCGAGATTAAAGATTAATATGATAAAGAATAATATGAAGGCGGCGAACATTAATGCCGATTCGTAGAGCGGCAGTGAGAGCATCTCGCCGTAGTTGTTGGCTATTAACGCCGGTATAGGGTAACAGGCATCGAGCAGCGAGTGTGGAATCTTGATGAGATTGCCGCAGACCATGAGTACTGCGATTGTCTCACCCAAGGCTCTCGACACCGCCAACACTATGCTGGCGATGATGCCTGACAGTCCTGCGCGCAGCACAACGTGCTTTGTTGTCTGCCATCGTGTGGCTCCTACGCTGAGCGATGCCTCACGCAAATCACGACCTACATTATCAAATATCTCCACGAAGAGGCTGATAAGCAACGGCAATATCATCACTGCCATGACAACAGCACCCGACAATAGCGTGTAGCCTGAGGTGGCAGTGCCCACCGCCGGACCTACTATAGTGCTCACTATAGGCACCACTACTAACGTGCCCCACACGCCATATATCACCGATGGCAGTCCTGCCAATATGTCGAGCAACGGATATATGTACTTGCGCACCATGCTTTTGGAATACTCTGTGAGCAACACTGCCATAAGAAGGCTTATGGGTAACGCCAGTATTATGGCGACAGCGGTTACGTAAAACGTGCCGACAATGAAGGCAAGGAAGCCAAACTGATTCTTCATCGGTTTCCATTCGCTCGATGTCAGCAACTCCCAAAGGGAGTGTTCTGCGAGGATGTCGGTAGACTTAAGCCACAGTCCCACCGCCATAGCCACGACAAGTATCATGGCTCCGATGGTGAACGTCATCATAACACCACTCGCTACCTTATCTTTTACTATTCGGTTCATGTTTCGTCTTTTGTTTTTTATACACCGAACACACGGTTTTTCTATTATTTTATATATGCCTTACGGTGCCTAGTAATATTAAAAAAATAACTTATTCAATTTTTATATTGTTAGAGTAATGTTTTCTTATGCATTTTTTATCTCATCTTGCTGGCTATTTTGTGGCTATTCATCAGTCACGATGCTCGCATCGCTCCTTCTTCATATCCCCAAAATATCTCAGCAATCTGAGGTAAAAACTGCGTAAGTTATTTTTTCAATATTACCTAAGTTATTCACTTCTTAAACAGCCTCAGCAGTTTTTCCTTCCATCCTACTTTCTTCTCTACCTGTATCAGCGGCTCAGACGCCTCGCCACTTATTAATATAAGGTGTTCGGTATAGGCAAAATCCTGCTGTCGCCATGCCTCTGGCTTTCCTGCAATGGAACGATGGAAGATGGAGTTACCAGTCACAACGCCTATCTCTCCACTCACTACCTGCGCCGCAGTGAGCTTCTGTCCGTGCAGATAGTTATGTGGATGCGGCTCTCCTTTGCGCATCACCGCATAGTTGGCGGCACCACATAGCGTGCCGTATTTCTTCACAGCGAGATACAATGCCTGCAGAGCGTTCGACTCAAGATAGTCAGCTCCGTCAAGAAAGACCACCCACTCGCCCGTGGTATGCGCCAGGGCTATGCGTCGTGCCTCTGTTATCGACACCTGTTGCTCGAGTCTACAGTATCTCATTCGCCTGTCTATAAGGTACGAACGCACCTGAAACTCACTGGCATCCGTCGACGCATTGTCTATAACTACACACTCCCACTGCTGTGCTGTCTGGGCTACAACAGACTGTAAGGCTGAAATTATGCTACTCTCCTGATTGTGCAGGGTTACTATTACTGAAATCATAATGATGAATTTATGTGTTTGTGTTGTCGTATGCAAAGGTACTTCTATTCCTTATATTATGGAATAGCACCTGTATGGTATCTTTATCACATACAATAGCTATTGCCGATAAGGTATGAAATGAGTAACTTTGCATTTGAATAAACATACACAAACACTTTCATCTTATGATTTTTGATTTTCTAAAACGACATAACGACAATGCCGCTACTGAGGAATGGCACAGCCTGTTTCCTCGTTTGGACCACACTGGCATATCTATTCGTGACCTCAACATCCACATTGGCGACGCTCATATCCTTAAAAATGTATCCGCTACCATTCCGAAGAACAAGATAACGTGTATCATAGGGCCTTCTGGTTGCGGTAAGACTACGTTGCTGCGCACCTTCAATCGCCTTATCGACGACATCGAAGGCGTGCATATTGACGGCGAGATACTGCTTGGCAACCATGACATCGCTAAGGTCAAGGGCAGCGAACTCATCGACCTTCGCCGTCATGTGGGCTTGGTGCCACAGCGTCCTTGTCCTCTGCCGATGTCTATTCAAGACAACATTAAGTATGGCTGCCGCATACACGGCATACGTAATCGTCGCACCCTCGACGCTGTTGTGAAGCATTATCTCAAGGCTATCGGTCTGTGGGACGAGGTGAAAGGGCGTCTTGATGCTCCTGCTGCCAGTCTCTCTGGTGGTCAACAGCAGCGTCTTTGCCTTGCCCGTTCGTTGGCGGTAGAGCCTACTGTGCTGCTTGCAGACGAGAGTACGTCTGCCCTCGACCCTATTTCTTCGCGTAAGGTGGAGCAACTGTTTGTAGACTTGAAGCGTGACTATACCATCGTTATGGTGTCTCACAACCTACAACAGGCTATGAGAGTGGCAGACCATGTCATCTTTATGTATCTCGGTGAGGTGATAGAGACGGGTTCAGCCGCTGATGTCTTCAACAATCCGCAACATGAACTGACAAGGAAGTATCTGGACGGAGGTATTAGTTAATGTATAATGCATCGTCTCTAACGCGGTGCCAGCACTAACTATGAGTTATACATTATGGATTATGAACTAATTAAGCCCCATACATCACATTGGATGTATGGGGCTTAATCGTATAATAGAACAAACTATTAACTATACATTCTTAGCTGCTTGCACTATGTCTTCATACAAATCATCTACATTTTCTAAGCCGATAGATAGGCGAATGGTGGTGTCGTACACGTCCATCGCCCTACGTTGTGAGCCAGAGAACGGTCCAAAGATAGTGGAAGCGGTGTGTATGGCAAGGCTACGGTTATCGAAAAGGTTGCTTGCTCGGTGTATCACCTTCAGGTTGTTGATAAACTGTAGGGCGTGGGCCTTATCCTCAAGATCTATCGTCAGCATCGCTCCAGCTGTCTTACCATACTGCTTTTGCGCAATCTCGTAGAAAGGATTGTCGGGCAGTCCGGGATAGTTCACACGTTTTATCTCTGGCACCTTCGTCAGTCTCTTGGCGAGTTCAAGGGTGTTTGAGGCGTGAACACGATAGCGAGCGTCGAGTGTCTCCAGTCCGAGCGTCTGCATATAGGCAGCGTGTGGCGTCATGTAGGCACCGAGGTTAAAGAGCAGTTCAAAGCGAATCTTGCGGTTAACCTTAGGGAATGTGCCGTAGTCAATGACCAGTCCACCGAGACTTGTCGCTCCACCGCTGACATACTTCGTGCTGCTTACCACCTGTACATCCATGCCGAGAGCCTTTCCGTCGAACTCAGTGAACGGTATCAGTGTGCTATCTGCTATGACAGGCACGTTCTTTTCGTGCGCTATGGCGGCAAGTGCAGGCACGTCAGCCACCTCCATCTGTGGGTTGGTTATTATCTCAAGGAACACGCAACAGGTGTTTTCGTCTATAGCCTCTCTCACCGCATCAAGGTCGAGCAGGTTCACCTCACGTGTCTCTATGGCAAAAGGCTTCAGAGTATTGCGCATCAATGCCACGGTATTGCCGAAGAGGTGGCTACTTGTCACGATGTTCTTACCTGCCTCAGCGAAGGTCATTAGTATGTTGGCTATTGCTGCCATGCCGCTGTTGAAGGCAAAGACGTTGGCAGCTCCTGTCAGACTCTTCACTCTGTTCTCAAAGAATGTCACCGTAGGGTTCATTACACGAGAGTATTCCGGGTCGAGTACTCGTCCACAGAACACGTCGCTCATCTGCTTTGCTGTGTCAAACTCAAAGGAGCAACAGTTATATACAGGCATACTCAGAGCACCGTAAGCGTCACGCTTCTGGTAGTCGGTAAGTGTTGCAAGGGTTTCTTTGTGCATTTGGTTGTTGGGTTTGTGGGTTAAGGGTTTGTGAGTTAAAGGGGTATGGTGGCTTGGTTGTATGGTGTAATGGAAGTAGCGTTCTAACGACAACTCTCCAATCTTCTAAACCACTAAACTACCAAGCCACCCAACCACTAAACCACTAAGCACCCATATCTCATCACCTTTCCCTCCTTTATCTCAAAGGCGTTGAGCACCGGTGAGCCATCTGTCACGTATGGCAGTCCTGACTGTTCTGGTGCCAATGACATGATAAGGTATAGTATGTTAGGGTCGAGTGCGAGTCGTTTGTCTTCCTCTGATGGGCGACTGGGCGAAGCTGGGTGGCTATGCCAGTTGCCAATAACCTTCAGTTTGTTGTTACGCGCATACTTTATGGCGGCAAACTGCTGTCGAGGGTCCATGGTGAAGTGTTCCTCGGCGTGGTCGATGTTTTCTATAGGATAGTTGTATGTGATTAGTGGTGTGCCGTCATCCTCTACTGTTCCGAGTGCATATCCACAGCTCTCTATCGGTGCGTCAGCCTTAGCTTGCTCCAATATAGAGGCGTATGCCTCAGCAGTAATATGGATTACCTTACCGCTATCAGTCCAACCGTAGGTTGATTCATAATTCATAATGCATAATTTAGTGGTTCTTCAGGTCACACTGTGCCTGCTCGTAGTCTATCAACTCGTGTATTGTCGGGTTGTCTCCACAGAGTTTGCAGCGATGACTCTTGTGCGCCTTAATCTTGCGGAAGTCCATTGTCTTAGCGTTGAAGGTGAGTAGCTGGTCAGTCAGCAGTTCACCAACACCTGTAATGTACTTCAATGTCTCCGCAGCCTGAATGGTACCTAACATACCTGCTATGGCACCGAGCACACCTGCCTGCGAGCATGTAGGCACAGCGTTTGGCGGTGGTGGCGCACCGAAGAGGCAACGGTAGCAGGCTGTGCCAGGAACGTGGGTGAAGGTCTGTCCCTCAAAGCGCAGTATGCCACCGTGAGAGAATGGTTTTCCTGCCATGACGCAGGCGTCGTTGATAAGGAACTTCACAGGGAAGTTGTCAGTACCGTCAACGATGAAGTCGTAGTCCTTGATGATGTCGAGGGCATTGTTTGCCATCAAGAGGTCCTGAATGGCGTTGACCTTAACGTTAGGGTTGATGGCAAGCATCTTCTCCTTAGCTGATATTACCTTCGGTGTGCCTACGTCCTTAGTAAAGTGAATCACTTGGCGCTGTAGGTTAGAGAGGTCTACTACATCACCGTCTATTATACCTATGGTGCCTACACCTGCAGCGGCGAGGTAGAGTGATACAGGGGCACCGAGACCTCCTGCGCCTACCACGAGCACCTTGGCTTCTTTTATCTTCTCCTGTCCCTCTACGCCTACGTCCTGAAGCAGGATGTGGCGGCTGTAGCGGAGCAGTTCTTCTTCTGAAAAGTCAAACATAGTGGTTTGGTCGTTTAGTGGTTGGGTTGTTTAGTGGTTGGGTTGTAAAGCAACTTAATTATTCATTATGCATTACGAATTATCTTGCTCCTCCTCCCATGAAGTAGAGGAAGTCTACAGAGTCACCTTCGTTGAGGTTGAGTGTGTCGAAGTCCTCACGCTCTACGAACTCCTCGTTTACCTGTACGCTGACCATCTCTGGTTGGAACACCTTGTTCTGCTTGATGAGGTCACTTACTGTCAGCGGAAGCTTTACTTCCTGCTCTTCTCCGTTTACGATTAATTTTGCCATAGTTGTTTGTGCTGTATTTATTATCTATTCTATTACGTTACGATTGGGGCGTTATCGCCCTACGATTTGATACTTATTGTTGCGCAATTTGTACGTTATCGCTACGCCACTACTATTTGTATGCTTTTGCTACCTCTACGACGTGCTGTAACAGCTCTTCTGAATGTTGCAGCGAGATGAAGTTACTCTCAAATTGCGATGGCGAGAGGTATATGCCGTTGTGGAACATATAACGCCAGAATCGTGCAAACTCCGTGAGGTCGCTGCCGTTGACGTCGGCGAAGTTCTTAGGTTGTTTGTCATGGGTGAAATATGGTGTAAACATATTGCCCACATGACTTATCACGATGCCCTTGTCCTTCACTGCCTCTTGCAGTGCCTCGATGAAGCATTCTGCCTTAGCGTTGAGGCGTTCGTAGGTGCCTTCTTCTGATAGTATTCCGAGTGTGGCGAGTCCTGCTGTCATCGCTATCGGGTTGCCGCTGAGCGTTCCCGCCTGATAAACGGGTCCCTCTGGCGCAAGCATCTTCATTATCTCGGCTCTGCCACCGAATGCGGCTGCTGGGAAACCACCGCCTACTATCTTGCCCACTGTGGTGAGGTCGGGGTCGATGCCATAGTATTTCTGTGCACCACCGAGGGTGAGGCGAAAGCCTGTTATAACCTCGTCGAAGATGAGTAGCGAACCGTGGCTCTTTGTGATGCTACGCAGGAACTTCAAGAAGCCCTCTTGCTCTGGCACCACACCCATGTTGGCTGGCACAGGCTCTACTATCACTGCAGCTATCTTGTCGCCCAGTTTGGCGAACAGCTCTTCTACTGCGGCTTGGTCATTAAAGGGTGCTACGAGGGTGTATTTTACGAAGTCGCCAGGTACGCCAGCCGAACTGCTGATGCCGAAGGTGGCGACGCCTGAGCCAGCAGCTACAAGCAGGTGGTCGGCATGACCGTGATAACAGCCCTCAAACTTCACTATGTAGTCACGTCCAGTAAATCCTCGTGCCACTCTGATGGCTGACATTACTGCCTCGGTGCCTGAGTTGACGAAGCGCACACGCTGCATGGAAGGTATGAGTTGGCTGACACGCTGTGCTAATGCCGTCTCTACGAGTGTAGGAATACCGTAACTGGTGCCTCGCGTAATGACCTCCTGCACAGCCTGTTGCACTGTAGGATTGGCGTGACCAACGATGAACACGCCCCATGAGAGACAGAAGTCGGTAAGCGAGTTACCGTCGATGTCGTGGAGTGTCACTCCTTCGGCGCGGTCTATGAACAGAGGTGTCTCGCCAACGCTGCGCAATGCGCGCACAGGAGAGTTCACTCCTCCAGGTATTACCTTCTGGGCTTCTTCAAAAGCCTTTATGCTTCGTGGTCTGTTGTTCATATTATCATTCTCTTTCTGTACTCCTGCCATTGCATGAGTGTACTTATTTCTTCTTCTATTATCTCCTCGCAGCGCACGGCCTCTTGCTGTCTTTTCTTCAGGTTTTGCTGTGCCTGCCGTTCTATGTCTTGCAGGTTGTAGAGGCGTTTGCCTATCAGCCACCTTACTTCTGGGTCTATATCCTGCGGATTGGCAAGGTCGAAGAGCAGTTGTTGGCGGTCGCTCGGAGTGTAATCCTCTCGATGTATCAGCGTGTGAGGTGCCGAGGTAGCACTTATTACCACATCAGATAGAGTGAGTAAGTGCCTTTTCTCTGTCAGTGGCAGTGCCACTGCGTTGTAGCGTTCTGCCATGGCTGACGCCTTATCAAGGCTACGGTTGGCGAGGATGAGGTTTGATGCGCCACGTGCCGTGAGGAAGTTAAGTATTGATTCCGTAAGGTCGTTGACTCCGATTATGCTCACTGTCTTGTCGCCAAGGTCAGGAAGCTCGTGGCAAAGTATGTCTACCGTGACCTGTGAGTATGACACCGCACCTCGTGATATTGCCGTCTCTGTGCGTGCCCTGTGCCCTACATGGAGGGCGGTTTGAAAGAGGCGATTGATGCCAGCGGGCAGTTTGCCTTGCTGTTTTGCCTCTTCGTAGGCGTTTTTTATCTGGTTTAGTATCGCCATCTCGCCAAGCAACGGTGACTCCAGTCCTGCTGCCACACGGAAGAGGTGGCGTGCTGCTTCTTCGGTAACGCTGCCCTCACCGCTGTATTGCTCTATGCGCTGGCAGGTCTCAAGGCGTACACCGTGGGCGTTGCTGCCATAAGCGGAGGGGAAGGTGAATATATATTGTTGCTTCTGCATTAGCAATTACGAATTATGCACTATGCATTATGATTTTTTATAAATGCTTTTCGGTGCTTTTGACCTTTGTTCTATCAGTTCGAAGTTGTCGCGAATACTGTCACGGATACTCATGCTGCGATGTACATCCTTAGCGTCGCTTGCCACGGCAACGGTCATATTGTCCTTACGGAAGATGGCTGGCGAGGTGAAATCGCACAGCGATGGATTGTCGCAGACGCTGACAAGGACGTGGCGTTCGTGTGCATCGTCATAGATACGACGGTTCAGTTCGTGGTTCTCCGTACACACATAGGCGAGGGTTGCACCGTCAAGGTCGTGTGGCTCGTACTCTTTCTTAATGAGAGTGAACGGTAATGCCTCGAAGCCTTCCTTAAACTCTGGGGCTATGACAGTGGCTTCTGTGGTAAAGCGACTGAGTATCGTTGCCTTGTGAAGCCCCACCTTGCCTCCACCTATTATTATTATGCGGCTGCCAGAGATGTTGATGTTTATGGGAAGGAAGTTCATGGGCTGTGCGTGGTTTGGTGGTTTGGTGGTTCGGTGGTTTTGTTTATGTAGACAACTTATACCACTCTGAAGAATCTCTTGGCGTAATACGAGATGATATACTGTGCTCCTGCGCGACGTATGGCGGTGAGCGACTCGTGGAATATGCGCCTTTCGTCGAAGTAACCTTGGCGTGCCGCGTTCATCAGCATTGAGTATTCGCCCGACACTTGGTATGCCACCATAGGGTAATCAGGGAACTTCTGCGCCGCACGGTATATGATGTCGAGGTAAGCGAGGGCGGGCTTTACCATTATCCAGTCGGTACCTTCCTCTATGTCAGCGGCAATCTCGTCGAGTGCTTGGTCGTGAGTGCGGTAGTCCATCTGGTAACTTTTTCTATCGCCAAAGCCTGGAGCGGAGCCTGCAGCATCGCGGAACGGACCGTAATATGCTGATGCATACTTGGCAGAATAGGCGAGTATGCGAGTCGGCTTGGTAGTGGGGTCGCTGTCAAGACGCTGCCTGAGTGCCTCTATCTGACCGTCCATCATGGCTGAAGGCGCCACGAAGTCAGCACCGGCAAGGGCGTGTTGGTATGCCATCTCTGCGAGGAGAGGTAGTGTGGAGTCGTTGTCAATGACCACATTGTCGTGGTTTCGTCCGCAAGAACAGCCGCCTCTGCGCAACGCTTTCAACTCTTCGTCGTAAGGGATAGGCTTGCCGTCCTCATAGAGCAGTCCGCAATGACCGTGGCTGGTGTATTCGCAGAGGCATATATCGGTAAATACTATCACCTCTGGGAAGCGTTCCTTTATGGCTTTTACAGCCTTGCAGATAATGCTGTCGGGACTGTATGCCGCTGTGCCTCGTTCGTCTTTCTCGTCCTCAGGGATAACTCCGAAGAGGAGAACCTTGTTTACACCGAGCGTGAGGAGGTCGGCAATGTCGATGAGAAGGGTGTCGATGGAGAAGCGATAAACGTCTTCCATGGTGCCTATCTCTTCCTTTACGCCCTGTCCTTCCTGTACGAAGTAGGGGTAGATAAAGTCTGCTGGCTGTAGCGGAGTGACGTCAGCGTACTGGTCGCGCACCGCTTGTGTGGTTCTATATTGTCTGAAACGCTTCATGATAATTCATTATTCTTAGTGCATAATTCATTGTCTACTTCCGCCAATTCTATAATTCTCTTTGCCAATCCCGTAATTATGAATTATGAATTGTGAATTATGAATTGATACGTTGTTCCCCCTTTTGCCACCAACAGCTTGTTGGTTAGGTCGGCATCGGGATATAGTCTTCGGAAGGCTTCGTAGCTGGAGGGCGACGAAAAGATTATCTTGTCGAAGTCGGTGAGGTCTTGTGCCACTGCCTTGTCGTTGAACCTGTTGTGGTAAACGTGCAGGTCTGTCACCTCATGTTGCTTCAATCCCTCGGTCAGTGCCTTCAGTCCTTTGTCGGAACGCGGTAGAAGTATGCGCGAACGTGGCTGCGACGCGAAGAAGCTTACGATGCCTTCTGCTGACTGCGTGGGCGACTCAAAGTCGGGTTGCACCCCTTTCTTTCTCAGTTCGGCACTTGTTACGGGTCCTACGCTGGCTACCTTGACGCCCTGTATGGGGTGTTTGTAATGACGAACGCCATGACGTGAGGTGAATATCAGCCAATCGTAACCGTCGGGGGTGGGCTGCGGAGTGTCGCTGTCGACTATCGTTATCAGTGGCGCAAAGGTCACTTGGTCGTAGGGTTGAGAGTTTACGGGTGGCGTAGTGCCTGTGTAATACACTTTCTGTAGCCTGTCATTGGCTGCGAACTTGACCACGTTGCCAACAATGATGAGTACTGGCGTTGCCTTGTATATAGCCCATTGCAGTTCGCCGAGCGTTGAAACGATGGTGCGCTGCGATGGCAGTGAGACATTGGTGACGAGTGCTACGGGTGTCCATGACGCTCTACCTGCCTTGAGGAGTGTGCGTGCTATAGTGCTGACATTGGCACCTCCCATGTAGTAAAGCAATGTGTCGGCATCAGGATTCTGCGGTATCTTGGCGTGACCAAGAACGAAAGCGGCAGAGCGTGACACTCCTCTGTATGTCAGAGGTATCTGCGTTAGTGAGGCGAGCGCGTTGCCACTGCTTACGCCAGGTATCACTTCTACGCTGACCATGCGCTGTTTCAGAAAGTCTATCTCTTCTCTGCCGTGCGAGAATAGCATAGGGTCTCCACCCTTTAGGCGTACTATCGGCTGTGTGGGGTCTGCGTCTTTGTCGCGCGATGGCTGTATGGCGGCTTGAAAAAGCAGTTCGTTGATGGCGTCTTGCTTATGGCTATGGCGTCCAGAACGCTTGCCTACGTATTTCTTTTCGCCATCAAACTGGCTCAGGAATGGCTCGTTAGTGAGGTCGTCATAGTATATGGTTGAAGCGTTTTGCAGTGCCTTTTGCCCTTTGACGGTTATGAGTTCAGGGTCTCCAGGACCGAAGCCTACGAGGAGAACTTTGCGGTATCGGCGGCGAATGTCGATGCGTGCGAACGCTTCTCTTATCTCTTCGCTTACTGTTGTCGTGGCAGTCACAGCGAGGTTGCCTTGTAATGGGTGGGTGGCGAAGGGCAGACGCTCTGTCGCGAGATGTGCCATGCCGAGGCGTTTCAGTGCGCAAGTGGCTACGATGAGGGCGTCAACGCTACCCTCTTC
>CAKQDQ010000046.1 GCA_934229335.1 uncultured Prevotella sp. | reverse complement strand
CCCACAGTTTGTTGCCACCGGCAAGAGTATAAGAGTGTTTTGAGTTACCACCGCCGTGACGACCTATAAGTATCTCACTCATCATGGCAGGCAGTCCGAGCAGCAGTGTGAACACTATGTAAACAAGTATGAAAGCGGCACCACCGTTACTGCCAGTAGTAGTAGGGAAACGCCATATATTGCCCAGTCCTACGGCAGAACCTGCCGTGGCTAATATCATACCGAGTCGTGAATTGAAACTAATTCTTTGTCTTTCCATTTAGTTGTTTCGTTGTTTTGTGGTTTTGTTGTTTAGTTGTTGGGTTATTTGAAGGATAGGAAAATATTTTTGTTTTTCGCTAACTTTGTGAGGAGTAGTCCTTTTATGTAATGTTGAAAAAATAACTTACGCAGTTTTTACCTCAGATTGTTGAGATGTTTTGGGGATATGAAGATGGATGGATGCGAGCATCGTGACTGATGAATAGCCACAAAATTGCCAGCAAGATGAGAGAAAAAAATGCGTAAGACAACATTACTCTGACTATAATAAAATTGACTAAGTTATTTTTTTAACATTACTATATCGCTCCCCATTTACTTAATACTATCACGATGATGCAGGCAGGCATGAAGAAACGTATCAAGAACATGAACACGTTGAATGCCCATGGTGCCCACGCATAACGCCCGTTGCTTGTCAGTTCCTCAATAACCGTTGCACGAGGCATACGCCATCCTACTACCACCGAGGTTATCAGTGCGCCCAAAGGCAACAGTATGTTAGAGGTAAGACTATCGAAATTGCCAAACAACGAGTCGCCAAAGAAGCCCATAGGGCATGGTCCCATAGAGAGAGCACTAAGTATTCCAATTACACTACAGAACACCGTCTCTATCCATGCCGCCTTACCGCGCGACAACTTCAGCTCCTGCGACATCAGCGAAGTGCCAATCTCATGCAGCGAAATAGTAGACGTTAGGGCAGCAAGCGTCAGCAACGCGAAGAACATAATGCTGACAACGTATGCCAATGGGTGCGGAAAGGCACTGCCAAAGACATTAGGCAGCGTGAGGAAGATAAGGCTTGGTCCTGCGTCAGGCAACAAACCTACGGCAAAAGCTGCTGGGAAAATCATCAGACCTGCCATTATTGCCACTCCGCAGTCTATGCCAGCAATCTGCACAGACGATTTAAGTATGTTGGCTTCTTTTTGAAAATACGCGCCATACGTACACAGACACGCCGCTCCGAGGCTGAGAGAGAAGAACGATTGTCCTATAGCCTCATAGAGAACGTCCACCGTTATCTTCGAGAAATCTGGCTGAAACAAGAACCGTATGCCACTCATCGCACCTGGAAGCGAACACGACGCGAAGATAAGAATGAACATCAGCACAACGAGTATAGGCATCATAGCCTTCGATGCCTTCTCTATTCCCTTCTGTACGCCCCTCACTATGATTATATGTGTAAGCAAAAGAAATACTATACTCAGTACCGATGGCAACCAAGGGTGCGCCACTAACTTTCCGAACTCATTAGAAATATACTCCTTTGTGCCGAGAACATTGTCGAAGCACGCTTGAACCAGGTAGTAAAGGCACCACCCTGCCACTACGCTATAGAAGCCTAAGATGATGGCTCCGCACACCATTCCCATCACACCAGTCAGTCCCCATACCTTGCCTCCGCCAGCAACAGAGTACGAGTGCATAGAGTTGCCACCGCCGTGGCGACCTATAAGTATCTCGCCCAACATACCTGGCAGACAGAGAAACACAGTAAACAGAATGTAAATGAATATAAAAGCGGCTCCGCCATTCTCGCCTGTGGTGGTAGGAAAACGCCATATATTACCCAGACCTACTGCAGCTCCCGCTGTGGCAAGAATCATGCCGATACGTGAATTGAAACTAATTCTCTTCTTTTCTTGTGAATTATACATTACGATTTAGTTAATGCCCCAACACCGTTTCTATGCGATTAAATAACAATCACGTATCATGAATTGTGCATTATGAATTATTAATAAACTTGTTTTCTTTGCAAAATTACAAAAAATAGTTTAACTTTGCACATAAAACACTTAAAAAAGCATCTTAAACAGATGAAAAGTAACTTCGTTCGTAATTATCCCCTCGCCATAATAGTGGCTTTGGGAATATGGGTTGTCTGCATGATTCCCGTACCTGAGACACCACTTGACAATGTGAGATTTATTGACAAATGGACGCATTTTATAATGTACGGCACTCTTACCACCGTTATTTGGGTGGAATATGTGCTTCATCACACTACTATATCATGGCGTAGACTCTTCATCGGCGGTGCGTTGCTACCTGCTCTCATGGGTGGCGCGGTAGAATTGGCACAGGCTTACCTCACTACTTGTCGTTCTGGCGACTGGCTTGACGCTCTGTGCAACTCCTTCGGAGTACTGCTTGGCGTGATAATAGGACGCCTTTTTATATATACAAAGAACAGATGAACATACTCATACTAAGCACATCAGGCAGAATGGGTGGTGCGGCAATAGCCGCAAACAGACTCATGCACGCTCTCAACGCTAACGGAGCGCACGCCACCATGCTGTCACGCCACAACCTTCGCTTGCCCTTTTGGAAGGAAAAGTGGGGCGGTGTGCCGTTTCTCTTGGAGCGACTGCGTATCTTCCTGGCTGCGGGCATGAGCACAAAAGGGCTCTTTGCCGTAGATATCGCTAACATAGGCGACAACATTGTTGACACTCCTGCCTTCCGAAACGCTGATGTCATACACCTACATTGGGTAAACCAAGGCTTCGTTTCGCTCCACACCCTACGCAGAATTATCCACAGTGGTAAGCGCATAGTGTGGACAATGCACGACCAATGGTGCATGACTGCCATCTGCCATTATAGTGATGACTGCCGAAAATATGAGAGTGGCTGCATGGATTGCCCGCTATTACCGCGCGGAGTATTAGGAGACGTGGCGCAAACTGTTTTCAACAAGAAACAAAAGATATACTCCGAAGGCAGTATAACATTCGTTACGTGCAGCCAATGGCTATGCCGAATGGCGCAAGCCAGTGCCCTTGCCAAGGGACAGAGGGTGGTATCGATACCCAATCCCATAGACACCACGGTGTTCTCCCCACGCAATCGCAGCGAGGCACGCCAACAGTTAGGATTAGCGACAAGCGGCACAAAGATACTCTTTGGTTGCCAGAAGGTGACGGATGAGCGCAAGGGACTACGCTATCTCATTGAAGCAATGTCACAGTTGCCCGATGTAGAGGTCTTACTTGTGGGCGGCAATGCCACCGATACAATGGCGTTGATGCCTGACAACGTGAGATGCGTGGCGATAGGTCAGGTAAGTGACACGGCAAAGATGGCGATGCTCTATGCCGCAGCAGATGCTTTCGTTACACCATCGCTACAAGACAACCTGCCTAACACTATCATGGAGTCCATGGCTTGCGGCACACCGTGCGTAGGATTCAATGTAGGTGGCATACCAGAGATGATAGACCATGAGGAGAATGGGTACGTGGCGGAATATAAAAATGCCATAAGTCTGGCGGAAGGCATACGCTATGTCATCGCAAAGGAGAACGCTCAGCGTCTTTCTGAGGCTGCGAGAGCAAAGGTGTTGCGCTGTTATAGTGAAAGCGCAGTGGCAAAAAGGTACATGGAAATATACAAAGAAACAAATAAATGAAGATAAAAGAACACCTGAAATACATCGTAACCTTGCGCTGTGAGGAGAGAATACCCACGGCAGTGGCGGCATTGTTCTTCACCATACTCAACGTTATCAACGTCTGTGGCTATTGGAATACCTTTAGTGTTCCTACGGAGAAATACCACAACCTCTTCGTGAAGGCATACAGTGTGTCGGGCTTCGACCCTCTGACCTATGAGGTGTTGTCAGACTGGTTTCCTGCTTACAACATCTATCGTCACCCACTTCTCGCCTTCTTCATGTACCCCCTGTATCTCGTAAACCAGGGGCTGATGTGGCTGACGGGCGTTAATTGCGCCACTATACTCGCGGCATTACTCCTCGTTACCTGCGCCACCTATTCCTTTGTCTTCCTTTATCGCATATTGCGTAACGTCATAGGCATTGGTTATATCAGTACGTTGACGTTGTCGGCACTATATTTCTCCTTCGGCTTCATCATCTTATCGTCCTTCGCCCCCGACCATTTCGTGCTTTCGCAGTGCTGTCTGTTGCTCACGTTGTGGCTCTCTGGCGACATGATGCTGCGCAGTTCTGCCCTTAGTCTGTGGCAGACGCTGTGCCTCTTTACGCTGACTGCCGGCATATCTTTGAACAATGGACTGAAGGTTTTCCTTGCGGCTTTCTTCACAAGACGTCGTCGTTTCTTTCACTGGCGGTTCCTATTGTTCGCCGTGGTGCTTCCTTCTGCCCTGATATGGGGCGTAGCCCGTTGGGAGTATAAGACGTGGCAGTGGCCTAAAGAGATGGCGCGCCATGAGGTAAAGATGCGCAAAGACCGTGCCGCAGCGGAGCGTTTACGCCGTGAAGTGGCTGATACTATATCCGATAAGAGCAAGACCGCGATAGAGAAAGAGGTAAAACGCATCAGGAACGAGCGTGCCAAGGCAAAGTATCGTGCCGACCACAAGAAGATATGGAATAAGAACAGCGGTAAACCGATAGCCAAGGGTGAGTTCATGAACTGGACCGACAAGACCACTTCGCGTACAGACGCGGCGGTAGAAAACCTCTTTGGCGAGGCGATACAGTTGCATACTGACCACGCTTTGGGTGATGTCTTCCGCAACAGACCTGTCGTTGTGCGTTATAGTGGACTGTGGCAGTATGTCAATTACACAGTAGAGGCACTGACGGTACTGCTCTTCCTCTTTGGAATATGGTGCGGCAGACGCAGCCGTTTTCTGTGGATGGCGATGTCATTCTTCGCTATGGACATGGCGTTGCACATGGGTTTAGGCTTCGGTATCAACGAAATCTACATCATGTCCGCCCATTATCTCTTCGTAATGCCTATTGCCATGGCATACATTATGAAGCATTTAGCGCAGCGCGAGAAAGCCCTTCGTGGCGTAACAATATTGGTAGGAACACTTGCTCTGTGGTGCCTGATATGGAACATGAGCGTAGTCTGCAACTACTTTGCTTCGTGACCCCTTTACGAAAGCATACAAATCGCAATGCGATAAGGCTGCAATCGCAGTGCGATTAGTATGCTTTTGTGTCGCGATAACTATGCAATCGTAATACGGTAGCTTTTGATACCCTCAATGTAGTACCCAAATTCACAATATAACAATCATGTTATCATACCTTAACCGACATAAAGAGACCCTCATAATGACCCTTGTGGGACTGCTCGTTATGGCATCTCTCAACGTGCTCATGTTGTACTACCACTACGATGTGTGGACAAACCCGAAGGTAGGCTTCTGGAGTGCCTTCTTCAGCAGGTTTGAAATATCTGGCTTCGACTCCTACACCTACATCACAGTGTCGTCATGGCGTCCGCTGTATGTACTTAGTCGCCATCCCCTGTTGGCTGTTATGGTGTGGCCGTTGTCAGAACTTAACAGTCTGCTGATGGAGGAATACCACCTCAACTGCGCCATCTTCATAGTGGCAGTGGTGTGGACTCTGCTCGCCGTTGCCTCTTGGTTGCTTATGTTTCGCATTTTGCGTCGCGTCATTCACTTGTCGTTCGCTATCAGTGCGCTACTCACCGCGTGGTTCTTCTCATTCTCACACATCATGCTCGTGACGTTTACGCCCGACCACATGTCGCTGTCGCTGCCCCTGTTGCTCCTCACCGTCTATCTCGCAGGCAAGGCAATAGAGCGCGGACGTGCCATGCCCCTATGGCAATCGCTGCCTTTAGTCTTCGTGGCTACAGGCGTTACTACCACAAATATCGTTAAGATTGGGTTGGCGGACCTCGTCTCGCAGTGGGGCAAGAAGCCATTTAAGCGCGTTGTGCTCCATTTCCTTATGTACCTTTTACCATTAGCAATCCTTGGTGTGTGCTATGTATATCAGGAGAAGACTACACAGGTAGAGGAGTCGCAACACGTCAATAGCATTATGTCCACCATGGCAAGCCGCGACTCTTCCTTTGCGAAACACTGGGAAGAAGATAAGGCTAAGCGAAAGGAGATAAGGGAGAAGCAACTCATAAAACTCTCTTTCGTCACCAATACAGAACACTGCATAGACCGCATGCCGTCGCTTGTGGAGAACATCTTTGGCGAGGGCTTCATACTGCACGACCGTTATGTGCTTATGGATGCCAACAAAACACGCCCTGCCCTGGTGCGTTACAGCCACTGGGGGTATTACGTTGTTGAAGCCATTATCGTGGCATTGTTCGCTGCTGGCGTATGGTTCGGACGCCGCAAGCCATTGGTATGGATGACGATGGGAATGTTTCTCTTCGATATGTTGCTCCATGTAGGGTTAGAGTTCGCCAATTCTGACGCCTACATCATGACCGCTCACTGGGCTTTCGCGGTACCAATAGCGGTGGGATATATGCTAAAGTCTGTGGAACGACAACCTATTGCGCGCTACATCATAGTGGGAGCGATACTCCTGCTCACAGTATTCCTGTGGTGGCACAATGTAAGTCTGACGGCAGAACATCTGTTGCAATATTATAATAAGTAAGCTATTTATGACCATTTATTATTATAATCAGCAAGACACACAGTTCATGTGGCGTGAATGGCAGGCAGGAACGTTTCCCGGACACCTGTTGTACGGAGCCACACACTTTAAGAATCATGGCATAGAGATGGTGATGCACCGTTTCTATAACACCCCTTCACGACTGAAACTGTCACTCAACACGCTGTGGCAGGTGCTTACTTGCAAGGAGCATTACGATGTGTTGTACGGTAATGCCTTCCGTGGTCTGGAGTTAGTGATATTCCTTCGTGCCCTCGGATTGTACAGAAAACCAATCGTTGTGTGGCACCATCAGCCAGTAAAAAAGGCGAATAACCCCTTGCGTGAACTCGTGGCACGCCTATTTTACCGTGGTATAGACCAGATGTTCTTCTTCTCTAACAAACTCATAGCCGACTCTCTGCTGTCGAGCAAGGCACGTTCGGAGCGTATGCACGTGGCGCATTGGGGGGCAGACCTTGACTATTACGACGCGTTGATGCGTGAAGAAGGCACCGAACGCACAGCCTCAACGTTTATATCTACAGGAAAGGAGTTGCGAGATATGCCCACATTGGTAAAGGCTTTCAACAAGACAGGGGAGCGACTCGATATCTATGTCAGTCGTTCTTACCTCGGAAACGACTACGACGACATCTTCTCCAAACTGAAACTCGAAAGCAATATACACCTTAACTACATACAAGGCATGGCGTTTAGGGAGATGAGCAAGAAGGTAAACCGTGCCTCTTGCGTGGTGATATGCTGCCAACAGTCTAACTATACCGTAGGTCTGACAACGGTAGTTGAGGCACTTGCCCTCGGCATACCTATCATTTGCACCCGTAATGCGCAGATGCCTATGGATATAGAACGTGAGAAATGCGGTATATGGGTGGACGTAGAGGACACTGAAGGCTGGGAGAAGGCTATACGTTTCATTGCCAATAACCCCGACAAAGCAGCGGAGATGGGGCGCAACGGACGCAGATTGGCGGAGAAACTCTATAACATTGAGCGATGCACCAGTGATATTGCAGAAGTAATTAACAAGCTATGAAGACCATATTCCACATAATTTCACGCCTCGATGTGGGCGGAGCGGAGCGTGTGGCGATAAGTATCGCGAAGTCGAGTAGTCCCGATTGCCGTCATCACATAGTGGAGTTGCAGCGTGGACACAGCGTCTTCACACGGCAGATGATAACCGAGTTGCGTGAAAACAATATTCCCTTGCACCGCTCTTGGTTTCCGATATACTTCCATCTGCATTGCTATGTAGACAGAATGATATCCATCCTCTTCCCTATACGCTTCCTCTTCCTGTGGCTTCGCTATCGTCCTGACGTGGTGCATAGTCACACTGAGATGCCCGACATGGCGGTATGGCTCACCTTTAAGATGTTCCCCTTTATGAAACTGAAGGTTGTTCGCACCATACACAACACCTGCCTGTGGTCGGGTATGGCGTGGACAGGGCAACGAGTAGAACGCTTTATGCAGCAAAGAGAGGCTAATGTGGCTATTTCTCCGAGTGTACAGAATGCTTATACAGAGCATTATGGCGTTAAACCTCCCATTATACTCAACGGTGTTGCACCGGTACCGCAACACCAGTATGATGGACTCGTAAGGGGAAAGGTGAACATTCTCTTCGCCGCAAGGTTTGAAGAACAAAAGGGCGTGGCGGTATTGTGCAGCATAGTACGCGCCATGGCTGCCGACAAACGTTACCATTTCCACATCTTTGGTGCTGGACGGCAGCAGCACCTTGTCGATACATTACGGGGAATGGAAAATGTCACTGTGCGACCTCCACTTCATAACCTTGCTGAAGTGATGCGCAGTTTCGATTATCTCATCATGCCTTCACTTTATGAAGGACTCGGTATTCTTGCGATAGAGGCATCCATGAATGGTCTTCTACCTTTGATAAACCGCTGTACTGGGCTGGTCGACGCTGTGCCTGAAGGTTGGCAACTGGCTGTTGACGATAATAACATGGAGGAATGGTTACACCTTTTTCGCGACATACTGCCCACTTGCGACAGTGAAGCCTTATCGTTAGAAGCGAGAGAGTACGCCATGAGCCGTTTCTCTATACGGAAAATGCAATGTGAATACGAAAGATTATACTTATGACAGTAACGATACTCGTACCTATATACAATGTAGAAAGATACATAGCAGAATGTGCCGAGAGCCTGTTCTCGCAGACTTACCAGGACATAGAGTATGTGTTTTGCAACGACTGTACGCCTGATGACAGCATCAGCGTGCTGCAAGGCGTGCTGAACAGGTATCCTGAGCGCAAGGAACGTGTACGTATTATCAGTACACAGCATAACAGTGGCCTCGGCATGGCGCGGAAAATGTTGACAGAGAACTTTCATAGCGAAGCCTTCTTCGTTGCCGATAGTGACGACATATTGCCCCAAAACGCCATCGAGAGACTTGTGAAGAAGATGGAAGAGTGCGACTGTGACATCGTTGACGGGGCGCACGCTGACTATTTTAACGGTACTGTCGGACCAGCACAGTTGACATATCACGGCAGCGATAGAGTGTTTCAGCACCGCATATTGTGCCAAAACGTAGAGGCAAACCGTGTTTGGGGCAGGCTGTATAAGGCTGAAGTGCTGCGTAAACTGCCCGATATGTTCTTTGAAGGCATAGATTATTCTGAAGACTACTGTGCTGTTGCACGCCTCGCGGCGGTGACATCGCGGACGTGGATAGACGATGTGGTGTACCTATACCGTAAGGATAACCCCACGTCTTACACCAAGAATGTGAGCGAAAAGAATATGTTGTCATACCTAAGAGCCAACGCTAAGGTGTTAGAGTTCTACAAAAGGCGTGGCAGATTGCCCCTATCGCTTGAGGTAGGAATACTGAATACGTACCGAGAGTGCCGTCGTAACGGTATCAGTCTTGTGACAGCAGACGGCATTGTGAATTATATTCCTGAGCGATTGTGCACAAAATGGATATACAGTGCATTGCGTTCAGACAACTATTACAATATAGGCGACAGACTATACAGACTGCTTCGCCTCGTGGCAAGCAGATAATGGCGGTAAAAGGACTACCACCTTATAAGTAAAGTGATACGAAATAATGAGTGAATCATTAAAACAAAAAACAGCCAAGGGACTCTTCTGGGGTGCCTTAAACAGCGGAACGACGCAGGTGTTGAACCTTGCTATCGGTATATGTTTGGCACGATTGCTCAGCGAGTCAGACTATGGCATAGTAGGAGTGCTGACAATTTTTACGGCGATAGCGGGCGACTTGCAGAGCGCGGGCTTTACGCAAGGACTTATAAACCTTAAGAATCCTACGGCGAGAGACTATAACTCCGTCTTCTCTTTCAACGTCTTGGTGTCTGTTGTCATGTATCTGACGTTGTTTTTGTGCGCTCCTCTTATCGCGATGTTCTTCCGTCAACCGTGCCTTACGGAGGTGTCGAGGGTGGTATTCCTTACCTTTGCCATTGCTTCCTTGGGCATAGCGCACGGTGGTTACATGACAAAGAAGATGATGAACCGTGAGATGGCTATCATTGGTGCGGTGGCATTGGTGTGCTCTGGCACCGTAGGCATCACGTTAGCGTTTCTCGATAAGGGTTACTGGGCGTTGGCATGGCAGCAGATAGCCTATATCACCGTGCTGAACTTCGGTAGATATTACTACGTCAGAGAGTGGCGTCCACGTCTCACTTTCGACTTTGGACCCGTGCGACAGATGCTGCCTTTCACCGTGAAGATACTCGTAACAAAGATTATTAACACCGTAAGCAGCAACATTCTTACCGTCATCTTCGGCAGACTCTTTACCATATCGCAGGTCGGCAACTACTCACAGGCGTATAAGTGGGACACGATGGCGAACTCACTTGTAGGAAATACCGTCGGACAGATAGCCCAAGCGGTGCTCGTTGAGGCTGAGACGGAGGAGTCAGGACAGCAACGTCAGTTGCGCGTTTACCGCAAAATGGTGCGCTTTACGTGCTTTCTTGCAATGCCATTGATGTTCGGTCTCGCCCTCGTCAGCCGTGAGTTTATACTCGTAACGATAGGAATGACGTGGGAGGGCTGTGTGCCTCTGCTGCAAGCGTTGTGCGTTAGCGGAGCCTTTGTGCCCATCTACACCATGTATCAGAACCTCGCCATCAGCCAAGGGCGCAGCGATGTTTACATGAAGTTGAACCTATGGCAGATTGTTTTGCAGATAGGCGTGATACTATGTTTCTATACTTACGGCATATATGTGATGGTATGCGCCTATTCTGCCTTCCTTATTCTGTGGCTATTGCCATGGCATCTGCTGACAGGACGGCTGATAGGCTATCGCTTAATGGACTTCCTACGCGATATAATGCCCTTTACTCTTGCGGCGGGAGCGGTGATGATAGCCACTCATTACGCCACGATGATGATACAGTCGCTATGGCTTCTATTGTCGGCAAGAGTACTTCTCGCCGCCATAATGTATTATCTGCTCTTGAAACTCTGCGGAGCGGAGATACTAAAAGAGTGTGAACGCTTCGTGATGAGAAAGTTGTAAACACTTACTTATACTGCATAAACGAAAAAAGGCTTTACAAGTTGCATATAGCATATATTGCTGTTGCGACTTGTAAAGCCTTCTTTCTTAGTGGCCTTTATGTGCCTTTTTGTTATTATTGCGCCTTTAACGCCTCTGAAGCCCTATCAATCATGTCCTTCGTTCCAGAGCCATCGTTGACGTAACTCACCACCATTTCTGCGTAACTGATGGCCTTCTTCATGCGAACAGAAGCCTTTTGTGGGGACTGAACGGATGCTTTCGCCTTGCTGAGCAGTGCCAACAGTTCCTCAAGGTCTTCTGGTTCGGCGAGATTTCCAGGGCGCATAGTGTTGAGAACAGCGTTCAATGACGCTGCCATACGGTCTATGTCTGTCTGCGACACGTTAAGATTGTGCCCTTCTGAGATGCTCTTGCTTGCGTCATACTGCTCCTTTAGTCGTGCGATACCGTGGCGTGCCCATGGCGAAAACTCCGGTACCTTCACCTCCATAGCCTGCCATCGCTCTTGAGCGGAAAGCCTTGACAGAGCGTCTTGCATGAGTTCACGTAGCGAGGTGAGGTCAATGGCGTTGCTCTTGATAATCTGTTGCACATCATCGCTATATGCCGACAACGGTGCCTTGCCCATATCGAGACGCAGGTAGTGCGTAGCGTCACGGTCAGCGGCATAGTCTGGCACGAAGGTATGACCGCCATACGTGAGCGAATACATATTAGCGTCGGCACCAGTGCCCTGCTTTGCACCTCTAAGCGTAATGTCGCTGAGGTCTGAGTGCATCGTCATCGTAGCGTCATTCCAACTCGTTATGCCTGTAGTCGACATGACTAACGGACCGTACATTATGGTTCCGCTCCACAATGGCGTGTATTGCTGACGTTCTTCCTTGCCCGTTTCCACCGCCAACTGCATCTTATCAGGAGCAAAGTCGATGTGTTTCGTAAATGGCATGATGACTTCCACGCTGTCACCCTTGCGCCATTTGCGTCGTGGTACCTCCACATAACTACATGGTTTGCCATTCGTCGCTATCGTCTTGCCGTTCAATCGCACCTCGAAACCGCTGGTTGCCCAGTAAGGCACACGCAGTTTCATGGCGAAAGAGCCACCGCCTTTCGTTACATTGATGATAGATTTTTCCGCAGGCCATAGGCAGTCCTGTTGTAATGTCACGCCCTTCGCCTCCCAATTAGCCACCGAAGGCAAATAGAGAGCCACCCAAACGGCACTGTCGTTAACAAAATACGCAGCCTCTTGATACTTCAAATGGTTCTCAGTACCAGTGCCCCCGCAACACGTACTCTGAGGAGTGTCGTTGCCCCAGGGCTTTGATGCGTTCAGACCTACGGCATACTGGTAGGTCGTTGAGTAGTGTCTGGGGTTAAGAGAACCTACAATCTGGTTATACATCACACGCTCGTAGTAGTCCATGTAGCGTGCATCGTCAGGCGCAAAGCAGTTAAGGTCCTTTGTCAGTTTTGCCAGATTATATGCGCAACACGTCTCGTTGAGCGTCGGCTCTGCTGCAATCTTTCCGCCACCCCATGACGAATAGTTAGTACACATACTGAGAGTCTGCGTGTAAGGCTGGCGGAACATCTCGCCATTGCCCACACCTCCCATGGCGTAACGATAGCGTCCCTGCACGAGAGACCAAAAGTTTTGCGCCACATTATAATAATATGCATCGCCGTTGTTGCGGTATTGGCGCAGTGCCCCGACAATCATCGGGATGTGTTGGTTAGCGTGTCGTGTGCGTATGTCGTCAATATTGCGTGACAAGGGGATGAAGAAGGCAGGGCTATCAAAATATCCTGCTGCTTCCGCAAGATGCTCCTTCATCGTCGTGTCCGTTGTCATCTCCGCCAGACGCGACAGAGATTCCGCCATGCCACCAACCTCTCCAGCGATGTACATGTTCCACATCTCATAACGATTACCATACCTCTGGCGACGTTCCGCCTGCGTTCCGTCCTTCTTCACAAAGGTGCGGTAGTGTAAACGGTTCCATACCCACAGCCCCATGTCACGTGCTATGAGGTAGGCCTTATTGGCAATGCGCTGGTCGTCCATACAGTTGGCGATGTCGATAAGTCCTGCCAACTGCTTATGAACAGTGTAGTACGGTGCCCACACACCGCTATCATTATTGTAAGGACTGTATTTCTCAATCAAAACACAGTGAGCTGCCGGTATAGCGTTGATGTAACCGTAGCCGTAGTGGGCGTAATCCTGCTTGTAACCGTCAAAGGCTTGCCACGTGCCCTTCATCTCCCTTAACTCCTCTTCGGGTGCATAGTCACGCGCCTCACGGTATCGCCCTAACGTATTGTCATAGACAAACGTGCGCTCTTGGCACTCACGCAACTCGTCCACCATACGCTTTATGCGTGCCTTCAGCGCAGCCTTCTTCTGCTTGTCCGTGCAACTGGCGTAGGCGAAGGCGAGTGCTGACATATAATGCCCACTGCCATGCCCCTTGAGTTTCGTCGTTGGCGAGTCCCAACCGTCTGCCATGGTGTAGCCATCGGTAGGCAGTCCGTAGGTGTCACGGTAGTTATAGAGTTGTTGTGACACGTCGAGCGTCAGCAGATGGTCAAGATCCAGGTCACGGTTCCACGTCAGACGGTTGTCGCCTATTAGCCTTACCGCACCGAGCGGCAGCGGTTCCGCCACCATCTTAGGCGCGTTATCGTTTCCTGATGCCGTAACCTTCACCTGCGCAAAGACAGGAAAACCGTTGTCGGTAGCATTGTCTCCTGTAATAAAACCTTTAATATTATACGCCTTCCCCACGGGGAATGTTTCAGCATCAGCCTCTGCTTTCTCCGTGGCAACAGCAGCATTGCTCCACCTTACCTGTCGGTATTCAGAGTAACCGTCACTATATGTCACCCACAACTGGTACGGCAGACATGGCACTGTGCCCACAGTGGCGTTGACATTCACAGCCTCCACGCCGCTGATGACACGCTGGGCAATGGCAGAGGGCATGGCGATAAATAGGGAAAGAGAATATAACAGAAGTCTATTTTTCATGTTGTAAATTAGGAAAGAGTATTTTTTAGGGCTTTTTTTCGTTGTTACTTAAAATCCATTGCAAATGTACAAAAAAATGAAGAAACATAACAATGGAAGCAAGTGTTTTGTTAAAGCTGTTATAATTTTTTATAACATACGGTGTTAGAGCAGAATCATTACATCCCCATCACAAGAAAAATAACGGCATTACCTTCTTCTTTAGGCAATGCCGTTAATCGTTTATTGTAGTTTTGTCCAATATACACGTTTGAAGAACGGACCGAGTTTTCCTTTCACCTCCAGTGTTTTAGCATCCTTGAACTTAATCTCTACCTTATAAGTCTTACCACTTGTAGGGTCGTAAATTCTTCCATTCTGCCACAGTCCGTCATCGTATGTCACCTTATCAATGATAACAATACGGTCAGAAGGCGTCTTTTGTTTCGACTTATCAGGGTTCTTCGTGTCAGTCTTAACACTCCCATCAGGATTCTTTGGGTTTTTAAGCCAGCATACTTGCGCTCGGTAACCACCGTTATACTTGAAGATTTTTACCTTCGACTCTTTTCCTTCCTGCACAGCCTTGTAAATGCCCACAATCTTGTCGGCAGCGGTCTGAGCCATTGCACCCATGCAATAAGTCATTGCCATGAGTAGCATCATGATAACCTTTTTCATTAATCCTTGTTTAATAAGATATTGTTTATTATGCTAATCGGGGCACAAAGGTAGTAAATATTTCTTTAATATTGACAGAAATTCCCATTATTCTGTGTAAAAAGTATTATTTTAGTGGAAAAATGACACACAAAGTAGACAAGGAGAACAGATATAGCGTTTAATGATTTTTGTGGTTTAGTATAATTTTTTTATATCAGTAATATTATGTCTTGGAAAAAATGATTATCTTTGTACTCATGATTTGGACAGACAAGATACGGCAAGTAAAGATAGGACTCATAGTGTCGGCGGTGGTGATAGCCGCCGCTTCGCTTGTGGCGAGCCACCTTTTGGTAAAGGATTTGGCACGAGAGGAGCGCAACCGTATGGAGATATGGGCAGAGGCGATACACAGTCTTAGTACGGCAGACGATGAGACAGACCTAAACCTTGTGCTGAAAGTGCTGGAAGAAAACAATACCATACCCGTGATAGTGACCGACGCCAAGGGCAACGTGCAGACCTTTCGTAACGTAAAGATAGTTGCCGACAATGCGGAAGACAGCATGGCGGTGGCTGTTCGCAAGGCGGAGATGATGCGAATGAACCGCCATGCCATAAAGGTGCAGCTCTCTGACGCAAAGGACGATTGTCTTATGGTGTGCTATGACGACTCGCTGCTGCTGACACGACTGGCATATTACCCCTACATACAGTTGGGAATAGTGATGCTCTTCGTAGTGATAGCAATATTCGCACTGCTGACTTCTAAGAAAGCAGAGCAAAACAAGGTGTGGGTAGGACTGTCGAAAGAGACCGCACACCAGTTGGGCACACCGATATCGAGCCTCATGGCGTGGACGGAAATACTGCGAGAGGAATACCCCGACGACGACCTGATACCAGAGATGGATAAGGACGTGAAGCGACTACAGTTGATAGCCGACCGCTTTTCAAAAATAGGCTCAACGCCAGAGCGTCAGGAGGTGGTGCTGAAAGACCTGTTGTGCCACGTGGTAGACTACATGAATCGCCGTACATCGCAGAAGGTACAGATAACGTTAGAGGTAGACGACGACAACATGAAGGTCAATGTCAGTCAGCAACTCTTTGAATGGGTATTCGAAAACCTGTGTAAGAACGCCATAGACGCTATGGAAGGCAGGGGCGGCATACATATACACGCCTTCCAACTTGAAGGCAGAACGTGCATAGACGTTACCGATACAGGCAAGGGAATAGAGCGAAAGAACATAAAAAACGTGTTCCGGCCTGGCTTTACCACTAAGAAACGCGGTTGGGGACTCGGACTGTCGTTAGCAAAAAGAATAGTAGAGGAATACCACAAGGGACGCATCTTTGTGCTCAACTCTGAGGTAGGTAAAGGCACAACGTTCCGCATCATAGTGGGGAAGTAGTTTTACAAGAAATGCAGCAGCAAAAAGCTCGTGCTGCGATAACATAGCTTTCGTGTTGCGATAACATAGCTTTCGTATTGCGATAACATAGCTTTCGTATTGCGATAACATAGCTTTCGTAAACACCTTATGCGTAATTGTCTTTACCTGAAATAAGTCTACAAAATTACTTAGTTTTTACTGACTTTATACACAACATAGTAAAATCTTTA
>CAKQDQ010000045.1 GCA_934229335.1 uncultured Prevotella sp. | reverse complement strand
GGTGAGGTCTCTCGCTGGACGAACTCAGTCTTTTCCGGCATGCCAACCTATCAGACAGCTCCCTCATACGACTCCACGACCCTTCTTTCTGACATCATGCAGGCTTACCATCTATGGCTTCCAGAGAACGTATGGTTTGTTTTCGCCTATCTCTTAGGCTTCTACATTCTGCTGCGTGCCTTCGATTTTCGTTGGTATCTCGCCACTCTTGGTGCCGTGGTATGGGCATTCAGCAGTTATTTCTTTATCATTATCGCTGCTGGTCACCTTTGGAAGGTCATGGCATTGGCATATCTCCCTCCTATGATTGCAGGTATTCTTCTCGCTTATCGTGGCAAATACTTAGCAGGCCTTGCCGTCACTGGCATCTTCACCGCGTTTGAGATCAACGCCAATCACGTGCAGATGACGTACTATTACTTCTTCATCATCCTGTGCCTTGCCATCGGTTTCCTTGTCGACGCCATCCGTCAGAAGCGATACATACACTTCGTCAAAGCGTCTGCCGTATGCCTTGTTGGTGGAGCATTGGGCGTTTTGGTTAACGTCTCAAACCTATACCACACTTGGGAGTACCAAAACGAGTCTATGCGCGGCAAGAGCGAACTGGTTAAGAAGAACACTGCCAACCAGACATCAAGTGGTCTTGAGCGCGACTACATAACGCAATGGAGTTACGGTATAGACGAGACATGGACTCTCCTTGTGCCAGATGCTAAGGGAGGTTCATCTATGACACCTGTTAGTCAGTGTAAGGCAGCACAAGAAAAGGGCGATCCTATGTACATGCAGATATATCAGCAACTCGGACAATACTGGGGTGAACAACCCGGAACGAGCGGTCCTGTATATGTAGGTGCCTTCGTACTGATGCTCTTCATTCTCGGACTGTTCATCGTGAAAGGTTCTGTTAAGTGGGCTTTACTCGCTGCCACCATTCTCAGCATTACGCTTTCGTGGGGTAAGAACATGATGTGGCTGACGGACTTCTTCATTGACTACGTACCGATGTACGCTAAGTTCCGCACCGTTGCCTCTATCCTCGTAGTGGCAGAGTTCACTATTCCTTTACTCGGTATGCTTGCCTTGAAGCGCATAGTGGACGAACCCGACTGCGTAATGGGCCACATAGCAGGCAAAAAAATCAACTGGCTCTACGTTTCCTTTGCCCTTACAGGTGGTATCGCAGCCCTGTTCGCATTAATGCCAACCGTCTTCTTCGATTCATTCATCTCCAGCGCAGAGATGAGAGCAATGAGCGGAATACCTCAGGAGCAACTCTCTCCGTTGCTTTCTAACCTGCAGAGCATCCGTATAGCTACGTTCACCGCAGACTGCTGGCGTTCTTTCTTCATCATACTTATATGTACCGCTGCCGTTATGGTTTACCGCATGAAGAAGATTAACGCCATGATTATGGTGGGTATTATTGCCGTTGTATGTCTTGTCGATATGTGGAGCGTCAACAAACGCTACCTTAACGATGATATGTTCGTAAGCAAGAGCATGCGTACCGCACCTGTTGAACCGACAGAGACTGACAAGATTATTATGCAAGACAAGTCGCTCGACTACCGCGTACTTAATCTTGCAAGCAACACATTCAACGAAAACGAGACATCATACTTCCACAAATCCATCGGTGGTTACCACCCAGCGAAGTTGCGTCGCTATCAAGAACTCATCGAGGCATATATCACTCCTGAGATGCAAGGGGCGTTTGGTGCCATTGTTCAGGCACAGGGCGACATGAATAAGGTGAACACCGACAGCGTAATGCCTGTGCTCAACATGCTCAACACAAAGTATCTTATTCTCCCATTACAGGGTGGTCAGACCACACCAGTAATGAACCCAGGAGCTATGGGCAACGCATGGTTTGTGTCAGAGGTTAAATATGTTGACAACGCTAACCAGGAATTAGACGGTATAAAGAACATAAACCTGCACCAGACTGCTGTTGCAGACAAGAAGTTTGAGTCTATTCTCGGCAAGAGCGTACCACAGGACAGCACTTCAAGCGTAAAGATTACGAAGTACTTACCTAACGAATTGCACTACGACATACAGTCAGCGAATGGTGGTGTGCTTGTCTTCTCTGAGATTTATTACCCAGGCTGGACCGCTACTGTTGACGGAAAGCCTGTTGAAGTGGGTCGTGTGAACTACGTTCTTCGTGCCATCAACGTGAAAGGTGGGCACCACAAGGTTAAATTAGAATTCCGTCCAGAGACTGTTACCAACACTGAGAGCATCGCCTTCGTAGCCCTTGCTTTACTGTTTATTCTTGTAGTGTATGTCTTAGGCGTTCAATACAAGAAGCACAAAGCAGCAAAAGCCACAGCAACCGAGGCATGATAACACCTTATTTATATATACATGCGCGTAGGCTCAGCATCACTTTGATGCTGTGCCTTGCCTGCCTCTTCGCCCAGGGCGCACGCCAATGGCAGTTGCAGGTGTCAGAAAACAGCCGCTTTCTGCAATACACTGACGGCACGCCTTTCTTCTGGTTAGGCGACACGGGTTGGCTTCTTCCTCAGTCGCTAAACCGCGGTGAGGTTAAGGGTTACCTCTCTACATGCGCCAAGAACGGCTTTAATGTGGTGCAGGTGCAGACCATCTGTGGCGTGCCCTGCGTCAATGCCTACGGTCAGCTGTCAAATGTCTCACGCCAAAATCCATGGGACTTCTCTGCAATAGACCGCGAGGGTACTTACGGTTACTGGGACCACATGGACTACATCGTCAAGGAAGCGGAGCAACAGGGCGTATATATCGCCATGGTCTGCATCTGGGGCGGTCTCGTTAAGGGTGGAGCAATAGACGAAGCCGGGGCAAAAGCCTACGGAGAATTTCTTGCCAAGCGTTACAAGAACTGCCCTAACATCATCTGGGTGATAGGTGGCGACATACAGGGTGACGTTAAACACGACGTGTGGGAGACGCTTGCGCAGACTATCAAGTCGATAGACAGACACCACCTCATGACTTTCCACCCTCGCGGGCGTTACACCTCCGCCAAATGGTGGTCGAAGGCGGAATGGATTGACTTCCACACCTATCAGTCTGGTCACCGTGCCTACGGTCAGCGTATGGGCAACAAGGTCTACCCTATCCCCGATAACACTGAAGAGGACTGCTGGATGTACGTTGACTCTACATGGGCATACCAACCCATAAAACCTGTGCTCGACAGCGAACCTTCATACGAGGACATCCCCGTAGGACTGCATTTCCCCGATGGTCCGCGCTGGAAGGCAAGCGACGTTAGGCGTTATGCCTACTGGGACGTATTTGCCGGTGCATGCGGTCATACCTATGGACACAACGCCATAATGCAGATGCACTCTCCCGGCAAGGCGGTGGCTTACGCAAGCACAAGCAAGACGTGGTATGAGGCGCAACAGGATTCGGGCTATACTCAGATGAAGTACCTCAAAGCCTTGATGCTGTCACTGCCCTACTTCGACCGTATTCCTGACCAAAGCATCGTGTACTCTGACAACGGAACACGCTACGACCGTCTCGCCGCTACTTGTGGAAAGGACTACCTGTTAGTCTACAACTATACGTCTCGCAACATGAACCTTGACCTAACAAAGGTTTCGGGTAAAAAGAAGAACGTTTGGTGGATGGACTGTCAAACTGGTGACATCACCTTCCTCGGCACCTTCAGCAACGGTAAGCATACGTTTAAGGCGCAAAAGGCTCCCAACAGCACGCTGCCTATCAACGATGGTGTACTCATTGCCATTGATTCTACGAAGGGATACATCACCCCAAGTCAGCGGAACATACTCGTTCCCGTGAAAGAAGAGGCTAAAAAGAATCTAACGGAATGACAAAAGGCAGTAGCCACCAAACAACTAAACAACTAAACAACTAAACAACAAGATAACAAATGAAATACGCACTCGTAACAGGAGGCTCACGCGGACTTGGTCGCGCAGTATGCCTCAAACTCGCAGAAATGGGAATCCCCGTAGTGATAAACTACCAGTCTAACCAGGCTGCCGCCGAAGAGGTGAAGGCTTTGGTAGAGGCTAAGGGCGTAAAGGCAGAGCTTATGCAGTTTAATGTCGGCGACATGGAAGCCGTAGACAAGGCTCTTGACCAGTGGGAGGCAGAGCATCCCGACGACTACATCGCTTACCTGCTGAACAATGCCGGTATACGCCGCGACAACATGATGTTCATGATGCCTGCCGAAGACTGGCATGCGGTTATCAATACCTCACTCAACGGCTTCTATTACGTTACTCGCAAACTTCTGCCTAAGATGATGATGCGCAAGCATGGCGGTCGTATCGTGAACATGGCGTCACTCTCAGGACTGAAAGGTCTGCCTGGTCAGACCAACTACAGTGCTACAAAAGCGGCTATCATCGGTGCTACAAAGGCACTCGCGCAAGAGGTAGCAGCACGTAACATTACCGTCAACGCAGTAGCACCAGGTTTCATTGAGTCTGACATGACAAAGGATTTGCCTGTTGACGAGCTTAAGCAGCAGGTTCCGATGAAGCGTTTTGGTAAGCCTGAAGAGGTGGCTGAGCTTGTCGGCTTCCTTATGTCTGACGCTTCATCATACATCACCGGCGAGGTAATATCTATCAACGGCGGACTGTATACATAAAGGATATATCCCAAAGGTAAATACATTAAAAAGCGTTCCATCGCGACTTGAAAGTCGTGACGGAACGCTTTTTGTTTGTGGACAAGGCTTACTGTGGCGTAGAAACGCCACAGCACGAGGACAAGGCTCGCCGTCTTCTCTCTGTACCACCTTTGTCTATAAATTAAAACGACGCAAATCTTCTTCTACCGTCACCGTTCCACTAAGGTTAAACTTCTCTTTTAGCACTGCCAGGACATTGGGTGAGACGAAAGCAGGCAGTGTTGGACCAATATGTATATTCTTCACGCCAAGGGCAAGAAGCGACAGCAACACTATCACCGCCTTTTGTTCATACCACGCTATATTGAAGTCTATCGGGAGGTCGTTGATATGTTTCACACCAAAAATCTCTTTCAGCTTCATCGCCACTAACACCCACGAATAACTGTCGTTGCACTGCCCAGCATCGAGCACACGTGGTATTCCGTTAATGTCACCCAGCGGTAACTTGATGTATCTGTACTTTGCACAGCCCGACGTCAGTATCACCGTGTCTGGCGGCAACGCCTTTGCAAAATCCGTGTAGTACTGTCTGCTTTTCATCCGTCCGTCGCAACCACTCATTACGATGAAACGTTTTATAGCCCCACTCCTTACCGCCTCCACTATCTTGTCGGTGAGGGCAAAAACTTGCGCATGGGCAAAACCACCGACAATAGTTCCTTCTTCCAACGCCTTTGGTGGCTGACACTTCTTGGCAAGGGCTATCACCTCAGCAAAATCCTTATGGCCAGTAGCATCGGCTGGTATATGTCGCCAACCATGATAGCCAGCAGAGTTAAGGGTAAAGACCCTACTTGAATATGAGGAATGGACAAATGGTGGCACAATGCAGTTGGTAGTGAAAACGATAGGACCGTTGAACATCTCAAACTCCTCACGCTGTTGCCACCAAGCGTTACCGTAATTTCCCACCAGATGCTCATACTTCTTCAGTTGAGGATAATAATGTGCTGGAAGCATCTCGCTGTGGGTATATACATCTATGCCTGTTCCCTCTGTCTGACGCAACAGGTCTTCAAGGTCGCGAAGGTCATGACCGCTTATCAATATGCCGGGCTTACTCCCCACCCCTGTTCTAACCTTACTCACCTCTGGTTGACCATAGGCTGAGGTATTGGCTTTGTCGAGCAACGACATTACGTCAACTCCCATCTTTCCTGTGTCGAGCACAAGTGCTACAAGCCTCTCTTCACCTACTTCGGGGTTGGCAATCAAGGCAAGGGCATGGCACATAAAGGCTATTATTCGCCTATCTCTACGCCCTAAGCGTGCCGAATGCTCATAATAAGCCGCCATACCCTTCAGACCATACATCGTCAGTTCTTTCAGCGAACGCACGTCAGCGTTAGCATATCGCAGTACGCCTACGTTACATTCGCTTTTCTCTTTATCGATGCCGCAACACGTTAGCATCAGTTCTGAATACCGTGGCAACTTCTTCCCTGCAGCTACCGCACGCTGATAGAGCTTTTGTCTCACCTCTATACCTTTATTAATGCGCCACGATATGCTGTCGTCGTCAAAGTTCGCATTGGTGATGGTAGAGAAAAGCGCGTCGGGTATAAACGCCTCCGCCTCTTCATAACTCTGCAACATATCCGCCAGAACACCTATACCACGAACCACCGACAAGAGTATATCCATACGGTTGCTCAACTCTGGTAACTTTCCGCAAACGCCTTTTACTGTGCAGCCTGTGCCGCGTGCTGTCTCTTGACACTGAAAACAAAACATTTTCATCTCTTCCATCGCTTTACTCCTTTCTTTTATTACAGGGTTATTTCTTTGCACTTTAAGAAGTGTTCAATATTATTTAGTGACGGTGAAAAAATAAATTGGTATAATTTATGTCATAGATTTTTGAGATAGTTTGGAGACATAAAGAAGATTGCCCTCCCCCGCCAAACGGGGGAGAAAGCGAAAGCGGAGGGGGTCAATGCGAGCATTGTGACTGATGAATGGCTCCAAAATATCCAAAAAGATATGGCAAGACAACTTTATCTTAGATATTATTTATCTCGTTAAATTGTACAAAGTTATTTTTTTACCGTCACTTACAAGACATCTTGTTTATACAGGTGCAAAGATAGCGTGTTTACGAGATACAAACCAATAACATTTGTTACCCCTTTTACTATAAAAAGCGTTAATAATATGCTTGCGAATCACTATTTCTCACTTTTTACGGTTTATTATTATTATCTTTGCGTTATTATCTGTTATTGCAACTTATGGAAAAGAATATGTTAGGCGCACTGAGCCATTGCGCCCTGTTTAAGAATATGTCGTCGCAGGAAATCGTCTCCTCCTTCAATGGCATTGGCTACAAAGTGATATATTACGCGCCAAGGGACGTCTACGCCGTGGCTGGTTGTTCATGCAATCACACCGACATCGTGCTGTGGGGTGAGATGTCTGCACGCATGACGGGACTGTCTGGACGACAGATAGAGATAATAAGAGTAAAAGAGGGCGAAACGATAGGACCATGCTTTCTATTCTCCGCCAATAAGCGTTTGCCCACTACTATAGAGGTTGTAAGCCAATGCGTGATATTAAGATTGTCTACAACGGCTTTCATGACGATGATTGACCGCAACAAGGAGATACGGTGGAACTTCATAAGGATGCTCTCTGACCTCAGCACGTATCTCGTGTCTAAAATCAGACTGCTGTCGCTGATGTCGGTAAAAGAGAAGATTATGTTTCTGCTTAGCAAAGAAGTAGCGTCGCAGGGCAGCAAGACGATAGTGCTCAACCTGTCAAGGCAGCGTATGGCGGATATGTTTGCCATACAGAAATTCTCGTTGCTGCGAGGCTTTTCTGAGTTAGTAAAACAGGGAATAATTACTGTCAAGGGAAGGGTTGTTACAGTGGTCGATATAAAGAAATTAGCTCTGTGAGCATCTTTCTAACCCTTCGCTTATGTGGACTAAAAAGGGGGGACACTACAATCACTATCTAATCGCACTACGAAAGCTATCTTATCACCTTGCGATTAGATAGCTTTCGTGGCACGATTGCTACGTGATTGTAATGCCCCCCGTCTGTATGAGTTAATTTATATAACCACCCTATACGCTAAAAAGACTGTCGAGTGCCTTAGCAATGCCGTCGTTGTCAACGGTATCTGTTATCATATCGGCACACTCCTTCACCTCATCAGAAGCGTTGCCCATAGCGATGCCTACGCCAGCATGACGCAACATCGTGATGTCGTTGCCCCCATCGCCAAAGGCTATGGTGTCTTTTAGTTCAATGCCGTAATGTGCGCAGACAGCGTCGATGCCTGTAGCCTTGTTCGTTCCCTTTGCAACACAGTCGGCAAAATACGGATGCCAGCGGTTGGCATCGCAGCCTTTCAGTACATCGCGCATTATTCTTGGCTCTTCTTCTTGCGAGAAGAAGGCTATCACCTGCATGACATCCATATTAAGGGCTTCTTCTACTGGCTGTGATATGGGCAGCTCTATGTTCAGCAGTGTGAAGACCTCCTGAAACTTTTGCATATCAGCATCGAGGTATGTCACTATCGCTTTTTCGTCTGAAGCGAAAGCTACGGGCATGGGATGCTCCTTAAGGTCGGCTATTAGTCGCTCTATGTCTTCCTTAGGCACAGGGTTTTGCGCTATCACCGTACCATCAGCGGTGGTGCAACTGGCTCCTGTCACCGACATGATGCCGTCATACTCTAACGTGCCGAGGTTGTTTATGAACGGCAACGGACGACCTGTGGCTATGAATACCTTTACTCCTTTCTGGCGGATTCGGATTATGGCGTCGAGAGTAGACTGCGGAATGGTGTGTGTATTAAAAGAGACGAGCGTACCGTCTATATCAAAAAATGCTGCTTTTATCATGTTATCCCGAAACAAAAACTTGCTTTGCTACTTGTGTGTTGCTTGTAAAACACTTGATTGTTGGTTATAAAACATTAATCACCATTAATCTAACGTTAATCTCTCTTTAATACTTTCTGTTGATAACAAATCCCGTGCTACTATTGTTATAGGGCGCATGGACAAAGTATTAATGATATATTAATGTAAGATTTATGGTGATTAATGTAGAAAATTCTGAAGTATTGAGTAACTTATGTTACAGAATTAGTCGATAGCCTTCTTGATATCAGCATAGATATCGTCAATAGAACCTACGCCCTGAATCTTAGCATACTTACCCTGCTTGATGTAGAAGTCCTTAAGAGGCAGTGTCTGTGAATAGTAAGTGTTAAGACGCTTCTTAGCTGTCTCCTCGTTGTCGTCAGCACGACCGCTGGTCTTACCACGTGCTATGATACGCTTGATAAGCTCCTCGTCGTCTACCTCAAGTCCTATTACTACAGATACCTCTTCTCCGCGCTCCTTGAGCATAGAGTCAAGAGCCTCTGCCTGTGCTATGGTACGTGGGAAACCATCGAATATTACGCCTGGGATGTCCTTGCCCTTTGAATCGAGTGTAGCGGCAAGCATATCAATAATGAGAGAGTCTGGCACAAGCTTACCCTCGTTGATGTACTGTGATGCAGTCTTACCAAGTTCTGTACCTGCCTTGATTTCAGCACGGAGCACGTCACCAGTAGAGATGTGTGCTACACCATACTCAGCGATAATCTTGTCGCTCTGTGTGCCCTTACCTGAACCTGGGGCACCGAAAATAACGATGTTCTTCATTTCTTCTTTTATATATATGTGTTATATCTATCTGTGTTGTTCGTGAGATAACGACATGGCTTACTCCTCTACGAGCGAGTATATGTCGTGAAGTAACCTGCCCTGATTGTTATAGTCCAGCCCATAGCCTACTATGAATGCCTCTGGTAACGTCATGCCGACGTACTTTACCTGTAGCCCCGGTACCTCTAATCGGTCGGGTTTGAACGAGAATGCGCATATCTCTACTGACTCAGCACCGTGATCCTTGATGCTATTTATAATGTAGTCCATGGTGTAACCACGCTCTACAATGTCTTCAACGATGACTACATGGCGACCTTTCACGATATCTGTCACAGGCAGCTGCTCGCTGATTGTGCCACAAGATGACAGTCCGCTGTAACTCGAAACCTTGACAAAGGCTACAAGACTCGGATAATCTACATGCCTAAAAAGGTCGGAAGCGAACATAAAGGCTCCGTTCAGAACTACGATGAACACGGGATTCTTGTCTCCATAATCATCTTTTATACGGTTCGCAACATTCTTCACCGCTTCCTGAATAGTGGTCTCAGGAATGGTGAGCTCAAAGGTTTTATCGTTAATAGTTATGCGTTTATTTCCCATTTCAGTGCAAAATTACTAAAAGTTTTTTGAAAATAGTGATATTTTTTATAAAAAACGTGCTTTGTTCATTTCTTTTTCGTAATTTTGTAGTTAATGACAAACAACTGAATCTTTTAAGAACTTAAACACAACAAGATAATGAAACTTTTTACATCAGCGCAAATTAAGGAGCTGGACAAATACACTATCGAGCACGAACCGATTTCTTCCATCGACTTGATGGAACGCGCAGCGGAAGAAATTACTGAAGCTATATCTATACGTTGGGACGAAACAACGCCTATGGTAGCCTTTGCGGGACCTGGAAACAACGGTGGCGACGCACTGGCGGTAACGCGATTGCTGAGACAGCGCGGATATGACGCTGTGGCTTATCTGTTTAATGTCAACGGCAAACTGTCGCCCGACTGTCAGGAGAACGTGGCAAGACTTAAAGCACGCTACCCTGAAGCTATACACGAAGTGACGAAAGACTTTGACCCTCCACACCTGACTGAAGAGACTCTTGTCATTGACGGACTCTTCGGTTCTGGCATTAACAAGCCGCTGGCTGGCGGTTTCGCTGCTGTGGTGAAGTACATCAACAAGTCGGACGCCACGGTTGTGAGTATCGACATTCCTTCTGGTCTGATGCCGGAGGATAATACTTATAATGTAAGGGCTAACATTGTCAATGCTGACTTGACACTGACATTGGGAATGAAGAAGATTTCTATGCTCATGGCTGATAACCAACAGTACATTGGAGAGATTCGTGTTCTGAACATAGGACTTAGCGAGGAGTATATTGACGAGACTTCTTCACGCTTCAAGATGATTGAGGAGGAAGACATTACTAACTGCCTACTTCCACGCAATGAGTTCGCTCACAAAGGCACTATGGGGCACGCACTGCTCGTAGCTGGTTCGCACGGTATGGCTGGGGCTGCCGTGCTCGCTTCAAGGGCATGCTTACGATCTGGCGTAGGCAAGGTTACCGTACATACACCACAGTGTAACTGCGACATTATGCAGATTAGCGTGCCGGAGGCTATAGTACAGTTGGACCACGGAGTGAATAACTTTATTCAAGCTACTGACGCTAACGTATACAAGGCTATGGGTGTTGGACCTGGATTAGGTACTGAGGAGGATACCGCGATAGCACTGATGACGCAACTGAGAAGCTCAAGGGTGCCGACAGTTATTGACGCTGACGCTATCAATATCTTAGCGTCTCACCGCGCATGGCTACAGCAGTTGCCTGACGGTCTCATCTTTACACCACACCCAAGGGAGATGGATCGTATGCTTGACGTACCGCCTGCTGACGACTTTGACCGCCTTAGCAAAGCGAGTGAGATGGCACAACGTCTCAGAGCTTACATTATACTAAAGGGACACTACAGTGCACTGTGCCTGCCTAACGGTAATATTATCTTCAACAGCACTGGTAATGCTGGCATGGCAACGGCTGGTTCTGGCGACGTACTGACGGGTATTATCACTGGGCTTTTGGCACGCGGGTACAACGAAGAGAACGCGGCTAAGATTGGTATGTATATTCATGGGCTTGCTGGTGACCTCGCTGTGCAGGAGGTCGGCATGGAGAGCCTGATGGCAAGCGACATTATTGAGCATCTGCCTCAAGCGTTCCATGTGCTCGGAATAGAGTAAACTGCTTGACGGCTTTACGGAGTTGGTTGTAGGGGGGAGGTCTTGTTGCCTGGCTAAGACAACCTTAGAATCCACGAAATAGAAAAATAATACGCCCTGAAATGGCAAAAGCATTGATTCTTTATAATAGTAATGCTTTTACCGTTTCAGGGCGTTGGGTTTATTGTTCTGTATGTTTAGTAATGTTAAAGAAATAACTTTATCATTTTTTTTATTATTAGAGTCATATTGTCTTATGCATTTTTAATCTCATCTTGCTGGCTATTTTGTGGCTATTCATCAGTCACGATGCTTGCATCGCTCCCTTTTCATATCCCCAAAATATCTCAACAATCTGAGGTGAAAACTGCGTAAGTTACTTTTTCAACATTACTTAAGGCTTAGTTCAGAGCCTTAATGAAAGGATGTCGCTTGTCTTTTATGTATGAGTTATCCACCTTTTTCACCTTCTTCAAAATCTTTTTGGCATCAGAGGTCTTTCCCTCGGCAAGATAAAGCAAACCTTTCTCGCACAACCACAAGGCGTTTTGCGGCTCTGAAGAAATCATCATGTCGCAGTATTTATGCGCTTCTGTGTAGTTGGAAGCTTTCTTCTCATATTCGTACATATACTTTATCGCGATGCTCTCACCTTTCTCCGCACGTTTCTTATAGTAGTTGTATAGGTAGGTCTGCGCCTCTTTCTGACCGTTTTCAGCGGCTATGTTAAGGCAGATGAGGGCGTTCTTCTTGTCCTCTTCGGTCTGAATTGTCATGCCATCGAGGTATTTTCCGCGCATATACAGCAGCTGACTCATCATCACTGGCGACACGCTTGTTAGTGTACCTTGGCGTGTTTCCTTCCCTTCTGACATCTTCTGCAACTGTAATGCCGCTCCATTCTTGACGGTAGTATAGCTATAATCGCCTATTTTCAGGGTAGTTCCGCTGAGGGTATACGGCAGTATCTTGTAGCTTTCTTCATCGCCCCCTCTCTGGTATATTACCGCTGTACTGTCATGCCAGACGTATATCTGCTGCGTAACGTCACCGTATGTTGTTCGTGTTCCAAAGAAATCTACAACAGTTTGACCAATCTTTCCAGCGTAACTTTTGCCTATTAGTGAGTCTATCGGTACCGCTTCAACACGAGAAGTATTCTTTGTGGTATTGGTGACACGTGCCTTCTTGCGTTTCGTCATTTTACGCTTCTGTGCAGGAAGGGCTGTTGCCAGCATGAGAAACGACAGCAATAAGCATAACTTAAAATAATTTCTGTTTGTTGTCATAGTCTGTTTCCTTTTGTGTTTCTGATGTTTTTGTAGTAAAAAAATATATTGCTTCAACCATAATATAACGCAAAACGATGTGTTATATTATGACATCCCACGTCGTGTTATGTTTTTTTCATACTTTTATAACTTAAAAGAGGCAGGGTGTTTCACAACAACCTGCCTCTCGAATTATCAAAAAGTGCAAAGATATAAATGTATTATTATCATTTAATGTATGCACATTGTATGTTCGTGTGGCACTTTTATTGCGTGTCACAGTCTTGTTTTCTTATTCCGCTCCCAACATCTTCGCGATGATACCGAGCTTAGATGCCTTAAGGAATGAGGTGATATTGTCAATCTCATCCCCCTTAGGTATCTGCTGATCAATCTGTGCGCAGACATTTACGAGAGCGTCCTGACCGTGGAATACGAGTCGGTAAGCGTTGGCAATGTGTGCCTTGACCTTCTCGCTAATATTTATTCGGTCGATAACGTATGTGTTAACACCGCCATACTTGATAGGGTTGCCGCTGGCAACGATATAAGGTGGGATGTCTTTTGAGAAGTTGCAGCCTGACTGTATCATCACTGCGTCGCCCACACGTACACCAGGATTGGCGATAACTCCAGAAGAGAAGATTGTAAAGTCTGATATTTCGCAGTCTCCCGCAATCTTAGTACCGTAGCCAAATACGTTCTTATTGCCTATCTTGGTATCGTGACTGATGTGTACACCCTCCATAATGAAGTTGCCGTTGCCTATCTTCGTCTCACCACCGAGATGTGTTGCGCGGTTGATAACAACGTTTTCACGTACAATGTTGCCATCACCAATGATACAAAGCGTTGGGTCGCCTTTGTAATCAAAGTCCTGTGGCAGTGCGCTGAGTACGGTATTCTGGAAGATAGTGTTACCTTTTCCAAGACGAGTACCGTTCATCAGGTTTGCACCAGGGTAGATAACGCAATCGTCTCCTATTTCTACATCGTCCTCAATGTATACGAAAGGATAGATGGTAACGTTGTTGCCAATCTTCGCCTTGGGGCTAACCACAGCCTTGTCTGATATGTTGCTCATAACTATTAATCGTTAAATGATTATTAATGTCGTCCTATATCTTCTGCTACTGCATGAAGGTATCAGACTTACTTGCGTCCGCCACCGAGTGCAGAGTAAAGGTTTACCACAGCCTGCATCTTGTTAAAGTCGTCAGTAAGCAGCGTTGTCTTGGCGTTAAGCAGCTGCGTTTGCGCTGTGATTACCTCTAAATAGGTGCTTGAACCCATGGTGTAGAGGTCCTTGGTATGGTTTACATTCTGCTCGCGCAGTTCCACCTGCTGCTTGTCTATCTTGCCTTTCTCGTCGTAACTGTTATACTGTACCAAGGCATCGCTTACCTCTGAACCCGCTGACAGTATCGCACTCTGCCAGTTGTTGTATGCTTGGTCGTACTGAGCCTGTGCTACCTTCAGTCCTGCAATGAGCTTTCCGTTCTGGAAGATGGGCTGAACAAGGTTGGCAGCAAACTGTGCCAAGAACTTGCCTGGGTTGACAATAGTTGACGGATTGTTCGTGAACGCACCCGTAGCAGAGAATGTCAGCGATGGATAGAAGCGGCTTCTTGCGGTCTCTATGCCGTAGAAGCACTGCGCAAGGTTCATTTCTGCTGAGTGAATGTCAGGTCTATTGGCAAGCAAGTTGACCGAAACACCAGCGCTGAACGTAGAAGGTAACTTCTGACTGTAAAGGTCTCCGCGCTTAATGCCTTGCGCATTGCTGCCGAGAAGCAAAGCGAACGTGTTTTCAGTCTCATGTATCTGACGCTTCATGTCGATGATAGAAGACTGTATTTCGAGGTTCGCAGCCTTTGCACTGAGTACACTTGTCTCCTTGCCAGAGTTGAGTTCCTTCTGCAGTTGCATCATGTCGGCAGTCTCCTTAGTCAACTTCTCCATGTCTGTAAGTATCTCAAGCTGCTTGTCGAGCATCATGAGCGTATAGTAAAGGTTGGCTATTGACGTCACGATACGACTGCGAACAGCCTGCTGATAGTCCTGAGAAGCGAGGAGAGCAACCTTTGCCGCACGTTTCTGTGAGGTGAGATTGCCGAAGAGGTCAGCGTTCCATGAAGCAGTAACAGGCAGTGTATAGGTAGAAACCCAGTCCACACCGCTGTCAAAAACCTTTGCAAGTCCACCGTTAGGAGCAAATGCGAACGATGGAATGAACGCCAAACGAGCCGACTTCAGTTGTGCTTCCGCCATAGTAACGTTAAGCGATGCGTTCAGCAAGTCGAAGTTATTGTCCAGTCCTTGCTGTATGTACGTCTGCAACTGTGGGTCTGTAAACACCTCGCGCCATTCTACATCACCGAATGATGTGGTATCAGTGGTATTAGCATACTGTGCCGCATCGCGCATGATGTCATCAGTTTTCACCTCCGGACGCTCGTACTTGTTGTAGAGCCCGCAACTGCTCATGAGAACAGTTGCAGACATTATAGCGATTATATTTAATTTCTTCATTTTACAAATACTTTATTTTTAGCCGGATTACTTAATGATAGCATACTGTGAAATCTCAGACTCTACAGCCGCCTTGTCATCATGGAAGTCGATAGGCTTAATCTTCTCCTGCAGCCATTCGAAGATAACGAAGAGGCAAGGCACTATCATTACCTGACAGAATGTGCCTATAAGCATACCGCCTATGGCTGCTGCACCGAGCGTAATGTAACCGTTCTCACCTACAACAGGTGCCATTACCAAGCTAAGTCCAGGTATTCCGGTTATAATCAACGGCAAAAGACCGATAATCATGGCAAGAGCCGTCATAAGGATAGGGCGCAAACGTGCTGCAGCACCTAAGATAGCAGACCATGATATAGCCATACCCAGACGACGACGCTCAAGTGCGAACTGTACGATAAGGATGGCATTCTTCGCCAACAGACCCACAAGCATAATCAATGCGATCTGCATGTAGATGTCATTGTTCTTTCCGAACAGGTTGGTAAAGAGGAAAGCACCAGCCAAACCGAACGGTATAGAGAGAATGACAGTCAGTGGCAACAGGTAAGACTCATACTGAGCAGAAAGGATAAGGTAAACGAATACCAAGCAAAGCACAAGCACCATGCCAGTAGAGTTACTTGATTCTGCCTCGTTACGTGTCAAACCAGAGAACTCATAGGTATAACCAGAAGGGAGAACCTGCTTTGATACCTCTTCCATCGCCTTGATACAGTCACCCGTTGAGTAACCATCAGCAGGCGAAGCGTTCACGTCGATAGAGGTAAAGAGGTTGAAACGGTTAACAACCTGAGGTCCGTAAACCTTCTTCAGCGTTACATATTCGCTGACAGGAGCCATCTCTCCCTTTGCGGTTCGAACGTAAATGTTCTGCATTGACGAAATATCCTCACGCATCTTAGGGTCGCCCTGCACGTAAACACGATAGAGCTTACCGTAAGAGTTGAAGTTACTTGAGTACATACCACCGAAGTATCCCTGCATAGTTGTGAGCACAGCACTTGGTGAAATGCCAGACTGCTTACACTTAGCGACATCAACATTAATCTGATACTGAGGGTATGAAGAGTTGAATGACGTCATAGCGTTAGAGAACTCAGGACGTGCATTCAGTGCAGCAATGAAGTCCTTAGTAATCTTAAAGAACTTATCGAGGTCGCCACCAGTACGATCCTGCATAGAGAACGTCATACCGTTAGATGCAGAGAATCCCGTTACCATAGGAGGCTGGAAGGCCAGTATCTGTGCACCCTTAATGGCTGCGGTCTGCTTATAAATCATACCGAGCACCATAGTAGAGTACTCTGAGCGGTTACGG
>CAKQDQ010000044.1 GCA_934229335.1 uncultured Prevotella sp. | reverse complement strand
GGATTCAAACCTGTAACCTTCTGATCCGTAGTCAGATGCTCTATTCAGTTGAGCTACGGAGCCATACCTTTATTTTTTTAAGGCGTTATCGCCTTAATTTCTTTTTTGCGAGTGCAAAGGTAGTGATTTTTTTTGTTATGGCAAAATCTTTTTCCTTTTTTTTTGGTAAAAAGATGTCTTTCGCGTATTATTTGTGTTGAAAATTTCCTATTTCTACTGTATAAAAGGAATAAAATTTTGTTCAAAGCCCTTTATTATGACCTCGCATTGTTTGAGTCGAGAAACTTGTAATGACGTTGCTGTAGATCTATTTTCTTTATAAATCTTAACAGCCTTTTGAAATGTAGTATAACATTCCATTATACAGTTTGAATTTTTCCTTATAAATATGCTGTCTGTAATATCTTCGTTTATTTTCTTATCAAAGTAGATAGAGAACGCCTTATGAAATAATACATCTCCCATATCATTGCCAACTGTAAGCGGAATCAACATATCGTAATATCTCATTGATTCTTTATATTTATGCAGCATAAATAGACTCTCCGCACAAGCGTAAATATATACCGACTGTTCTTTGGGAGAAAAAGAAGTTAACGAAGGTATCGATGTCTGCAAACATTTTGATGCTTCCTTGTAATTGTTCTCCTTGTAATATGAAAAACCAAGATAGGCAAGGAAACGAGGATTCAAACGGTACGTTTTCTTTATCTTCTCAAACAACAGTATGCTTTCATGGTATTTTCCACCAACATAGTATTCTATTGCCTTGCCTAACAGTTCAGAGTCCGTATTATTAGTAGTAGTTTTCGCAGCAGCACAGAAAATATTAAAACAGAGAAATAATAGAACAACAGATATAATATAACGAAGTTGAGAATACAACTTCATTATATACTCTCTGCTCCAATCAGAAATATGATATCTTGTAGTTTTATATTTCATTAGGTCTATATCCATCATTACTATACCTTTAGAACGTAACGCTGGTGTATTCCCGACAGAAGTTTCTATATTCTTGAGTAATATATTAAGGTCAGAAATATTGAGCCTCGTTGTACATGATGCCATCATGTTAGCATAGTCCCTTGCATTTAGTGTGTTTTCTTGCCCATAGGCAGCAGAGTACATAACGTCAGTAAATACAATATCAGGAAACGACTTCTTCAGTATCTTCTTGGCTTTTGTCATCTGTATGTTATAGTAAACATTACATCCCAAAGCTATTATAATGTGTTTTTTAACGTTAGCTTTATTCATCTTTACATTAATTACCCTGTACAAAGTTAATGATTATTTTTCATTCTATGATAAAGGAATACATCTTTTTTCTTGTCTTAATGAAATTATATATCAACTTATTGCCACATGATAATTTTTTTCGCTAACTTTGCAAAGAATATAATAACAGAAAAAAGACTATGCATACAAAAGAAGAAATATTGAATGCCTTTTCTCATCTTTTAGACATACAAGATGAATTACGTCAAAAATGTCCATGGGACAAAAAGCAGACCAATGACTCATTGAGACCTCATACAATAGAAGAAGTATACGAATTATGTGACGCCCTTATGAACGATGACGCTGTGGAGATTCAAAAAGAAATGGGTGATATTATGGAACATATAATTTTTTATGCCATGATAGGCAGGGAACAGGGACGTTTTGATATGGCGGACGTTTTAACAAAAGAAGCTGAGAAATTAGTATTCCGTCATCCCCATATATATGGGAATCTTAAAGCCGACAATTCTGATGATGTTGGTAAAATATGGGAGGAAGTAAAACAAAAAGAAAAAGACGGTAACCGAACTGTCTTGTCTGGTGTCCCCAATTCTCTCCCTTCGTTAATTAAGGCATACAGGATACAGGACAAAGCGCGGAATGTTGGTTTTGACTGGGATAAGCCTGAAGATGTATGGGGAAAGGTGTTTGAAGAGATAGATGAACTAAAAGCAGAATTAGCAAAAGATGACAAAGTTCGTGCAGAAGAAGAACTGGGTGATGTAATATTCTCTATTGTAAATGCCGCAAGATTATATCATATAAACCCAGATACAGCCTTAGAACGTACAAACAGAAAGTTTATCTCAAGATTTGGATACGTAGAGGAAAAAGCGAAAGAGCAAGGACGTAATATCAAAGATTTGTCAATAGCAGAAATGGATAAACTGTGGGAAGAAGCGAAGGAAATGGAGAGGTAAGCATTTTCTATAGGGAGATAGTGTCTCAATATGATAATCAAGAATAAACACGAGATATAGGAGTGGGTTTTTGATTATAAACTTTTGAAATGTTATTTTTTTTGTATAACTTTGCATAATATTAAATTAGAAACATCTCTATCAGCAGAGAATGTATTACTTACATCCAACAAAGATGCAATCTAAAATTATATATTCAAAATTTGACAAAACAAAGATAGCAGAACTACCAAGAATACTGTTTCCTGGTAGGATTATTGTTATACTGACACCAGAGGAAGCAGACAAAGCCGTTGATTATCTAATGAAATCTGATGTGTTAGGTTTTGATACAGAGACAAAACCCGTGTTCAAACGTGGCAAACAGAATAAAGTTGCTTTGTTACAAGTCAGCAATGAAGATACCTGTTTCTTGTTTAGATTAAACCGTGTGGGACTATGCCCCGCCATCATACGTTTATTAGAGACCACTGATGTCGTTAAAATCGGTTTGTCATGGCATGACGATATAGCGTCATTACACAAACGAGGTGATTTTACTCCTAAGGGATTCTTTGAACTCCAGGAACACATGACAGAGTTAGGCATAAAGGACATGAGTCTCGCTAAACTATACGCAAATATTTTTGGAGAAAGGATATCCAAAAGAGAACAATTGAGTAATTGGGAGAGCGATGTGCTTACAGAGAAGCAAAAAGGGTATGCTGCCACAGATGCTTGGGCGTGTGTAAGACTATATAAGGAATATTTAAGACTAAAGAGTACTGGAGCATACAATCTCGTAGTTGTTCCAGAAGAGGAAAAAATTGATGTAAAGGAGAAAACATCTCAAGCAGCTGTAGATGCGTAATACAGAATAACAAAATGTATTGATATTTATTGGAAATAACAAACAATTATCGCATATAACAAGATGAATATATACTTAAAAAGAGGCAAAGAAGAGAGTTTGAAGCGTTTTCATCCATGGGTATTCTCAGGAGCAATACAAAGAATGGACAAAGATATTTCAGAGGGTGACATTGTAAATGTTGTCTGTAGCGATGGAAGTTTTATAGGAAAAGGACATTATCAGATTGGGAGCATCGCTGTTAGAATTTTGACGTTCAATGACGAACCCATAGACGCCAATTTCTGGAATTCGAGACTATCATCTGCCCTGAAGATGAGAATTAGTATCGGAATAGCAGATAATCCTATCAACAACACATATCGATTAGTTCACGGTGAGGGTGACAATCTGCCTGGGCTTATTATTGACTGTTATGGCAACACAGCAGTAATGCAGGCTCACAGTGTAGGTATGCATCTGTGTCGAGAAATTATCGCCAAAGAACTAATAAAGGTGATGGGCAATCGAATAAAGAATGTTTATTATAAAAGTGAGACTACCCTACCCTTCAAGGCAGACCTTGGACAGGAAAACGGATTCTTATATGGCGAGACAGACGAAGATGTAGCATTAGAGAACGGATTGAAGTTCCACGTAGATTGGTTAAGGGGACAAAAAACAGGTTTCTTTGTGGACCAAAGGGAAAACAGATCTCTATTAGAGAAGTTTGCTAAAGGCAAGAAAGTCCTTAATATGTTCTGTTATACGGGCGGATTCTCTTTCTATGCAATGCGTGGAGGAGCAGAAATTGTACATTCTGTAGATAGCTCCGCAAAGGCGATAGAACTGACAAATAGAAATGTGGGGTTAAACTTCCCTGGTGACAAGCGCCATGAAGCATTCTGTGAAGACGCGTTCAAATATCTTGACAGAGCAGGAAGTAACTATGACCTCATTATACTCGATCCACCAGCGTTTGCCAAACATCGAAGCGTATTGCGCAATGCATTAAAAGGATATACAAGGCTAAATGTCAAGGCATTCGAGAAAATAAAACCAGGCGGTATTGTCTTCACGTTTTCTTGCTCGCAGGTTGTTACAAAAGACAACTTCCGTAACGCTGTGTTTACAGCGGCTGCACAAGCTGGTAGAAACGTTCGTATTCTTCATCAACTACACCAACCTGCCGATCACCCTATCAACATATACCACCCAGAAGGAGAATACCTAAAGGGACTTGTGTTGTATGTAGAATAAGACGTAGATATTTCTAAGATGAAATTATGCTTAACAGAATAAAGAAATACATAGAAACACATCTTTCATTAGACAAAGACGCAATACATATTGTAGCGTTATCAGGTGGAGCAGATTCTGTATGCTTACTTAGGATAATGCTGCAACTTCAGTATAAGGTACACGCTGTACACTGTAATTTTCATCTTAGAGGCAAGGAAAGTAATCGCGATGAAAACTTTTGTAAAGAGCTATGCAGTAAATTGAATGTGCCACTACATTTGGCACATTTCGATACTATGCTGTATGCTAAGCAAAAGCACGTCAGCATAGAGATGGCTGCGCGCGACCTACGCTATTCTTACTTTGAGCAGTTAAGAAAAGCCATATACGCAGCAGACATTATAGTTGCGCATCATCGTGACGACAATGTAGAGACTGTACTCATGGCTCTACTGCGAGGAACTGGAATTAAGGGACTACAAGGCATACAACCTCGTAACGGAAAAATAATACGACCAATGCTTGAGGTTAGTCGACAAGAAATACTTGACTATCTTCTCACCCTAAAACAAGACTACGTTACAGATAGCTCTAATCTTGTAGACAACGTTACAAGAAACAAGATACGCCTAAATATTATCCCTATGCTAAAAGAAATTAACCCAGCGGTAGTGGAAAATATAGCACGAACTATTGAGAATGTTTCTGAATCTGCTAAGATAGTAAATGATGCTATATCAAAAAGTATTGAGGAATGTGTAGAAACAAAAGGCGAATATGTTATCATTAAAAGAGAATCGTTAGCGGAACAACCGTCACCAGAGACCGTCTTATACGAAATACTAAAGAAGTATAATTTCGCTTCCAAGCAGATAAAGAATATATATGATAACATAAATGTTCAATCTGGCAGAGTTTGGCGTGCGGAAGATTATACTATCGCATCGGATAGAAACATATTTATAATAGGTAAAAACGTAGACGAGCAATACGGTACTCCAATATCACTGCCAGAGGAGGGGCACTACAACCTTTATAACAGTCATTATAACATTTCTATAACAATAAAGAAGCGTACTCATGATTTTGCACCAAGCCGTGATGCAAATTTCATAACTATTGATGCTGACAAGGTTAAATTTCCCGTAACCGTGAGAAAATACAATCAAGGAGACAAATTCACTCCGTTTGGCATGAAGGGCGCAAAGCTTGTCAGCGACTACATGACCGACAGGAAGAAAAACTACTTTCAGCGTTCAAAGCAATTATTAATAGAAGACGCTTCGGGAACAGTAATATGGGTTATAGGAGAACGTGTCTCACAAAAAGTAGCGTGTAATGAGAACACAATAAATGTAATGACAGTGCGTTATATAGACAAAAGCTCAACATTATGAATAAGTTTTTCCAATCCATATTCTACATTATCGTTATAGTCACTTCTGTTGCCTGTTCGGATGACGACTCTTTCACGACATCAACAACCAACAGGTTGACGTTCGGGGTGGATACAATATGCCTTGACACAGTATTCTCTACAATACCGTCACCTCACAAAGTGCAGATGGTGTACAATCATTCAGGTGACGGCATAAGGATAACCAATGTCAGACTGAAAAACGGAAACCAGACAGGTTTCAGGGTTAATGTCAATGGGTCATATTTGGGAGAAAAAACGGGTTGGCAGGTAAACGACTTAGAGTTAAGGCAGAATGACTCTCTACGCGTTTTTGTAGAACTGACATCCGCTAACAACAATGATACCCTGCCCAAGTTAATTTCGGACGATTTGCTGTTCACACTTGAAAGTGGAGTAAGCCAGAAAATAAACTTAAAAGCATGGTCGTGGGATGCATATCTTCTTAAGGATGTCGTATTGAATAACGATACCGTCATAAGCAACCTACATGGAAAACCAGTAGTAATCTATGGCAATTTGAGAGTACCTAATGGAGTAACTCTGACAGTCGCTCCAAGCACTACCATATACTTTCATAACGAAGCAGGACTGCAAATAGATGGAACTTTGAAAGCAAAAGGAGAAGTTAACAAAGAGATAACTTTGAGATGTGACAGGTTAGACCGTATGGTTAGCAATCTTACATACGACAACAATCCTGGGCAATGGGGAGGCATACATTTTTCGTCAAACTCTTATGACAATGAGATTAGGTTTACTGATTTGCATGGAGCAACAAATGCCATCGTTTGTGACTCGTCAGACACCCCCACACTTTCTAAGTTGCTTATATCCAATACAACAATACACAATATAAAAGGCAATGGCATTAAAGCCGTCAACGGCAACATAACCATTGATAACACTCAAGTTAGTAATACCCAAGACACATGTGTAGCAGTTATTGGTGGAACACTAAACATAAACAACTCTACCATTGCGCAATATTATCCTTTTGATGCAAACAGAGGACCTGCGTTAGTGTTTGGTAATTCTGAAGGCGGGAATATCATTCCATTAAACCTAAATGTAAAAAATAGCATTATAAAAGGATATAATGATGATGTCATTTATCGCACAGCATCATCGGTCGACTCTGTCATGGCTGTAGACTTTTCGTATTGCATCTTGCGAACTCCACAAACAGAAAGTAGCGAACATATAACCTTTGACAACTGTATCTTCGAAGACGTTAAAGACACTTTGACCAACGGGAGAAACAGTTTCAAGTTATTTGACACAGATTACTTCTTCTATGATTTTACACCCAAGGAAGGTACTGCTGCTATAGGCGCAGCTAACCCTGCGACAGTGCTTCCAGAAGACAGGAAAGGTAATGCGCGTAGTAAAGAAAAACCAGATATGGGATGCTATGAAACAAACAAAGTAGTAGACAAAGATGAAGAAAACAATAATAACGCAACTGAATGAGGAAGAACAAGAACTGGCAAAGATGGCAATAGAGGCCATCTCTCTCTCCTATTCTCCTTACAGTCACTATAGCGTTGGAGCTGCAGTGAAGCTCAGTAACGGCAAAATGGTAAAGGGAGCCAATCAAGAGAATGTGTCTTATCCTGTCGGAATATGCGCAGAAAGATCTACGTTGGCAACTGCTCAAAACCTATATCCTAACGTGCCAGTAACAGCTATTGCACTTGCCGCGTCAGCCAAGGGAAAAGCACTTACGCCCGATATTGTTACCCCATGTGGTATGTGCAGACAAGCACTTCTTGAATGTGAAAACCGCTTTAACAATAATATAAAGATTATCATGTTATCAGCCAATGAAGTGTTAGTAGCAGAGTCTGTAAAAGAGCTCCTGCCAGCAGCTTTTTCCTGATTTTATACCTTATTTTCAATAATTTAGGCAGTAAGCAACAAAAAAAATGTAAAACATTTTCGTACATTACTTTTTTTTTGTAACTTTGCAAACACTTTGGCACATGAAGAACGTTCATGTTGACCACAGCACAGAAGATAGTAAAATTAAATCAAGAACAAACGTACAAAATTAACAATGACAAAAGCAGATATCATTAACGAGATTTCGTCTACTACTGGTGTAGCAAAGAAAGATGTTACTGTTACTGTTGAGGCACTCATGAAAGTTATTCGTGATGCCATGTGCAGCGGAGAGAACGTATATCTTAGAGGCTTTGGCACATTTGTAGTAAAGAAACGCGCCGAGAAAACTGCCAGAAATATCTTAAAGGAAATGTCAATTAAAATCCCTGCACATAATTTCCCAGGCTTCAAGCCCGCTAAGAGCTTCCAGCAGCGTATGAAGGGAGAAGACGTAACAGCCATTGACTAAATTTCAATAACACTTAAATATAACAATTATGCCTAACGGAAAAAAGAAGAAGGGCCACAAGATGGCTACTCACAAGCGTAAAAAAAGATTGAGAAAGAATCGTCATAAGAGCAAATAATAATTGCTGACGAGGCTTCAAATTTCTTTTTTAGAAGATAGGGCGAGACGATTCTTTATGATTCGCTTGCCCTTTTCTTTTTATCTATAAAACCGAACCACATGACAAGTGAAGTAATAATCGACGTTAGAGAGAAAGAGATATCCATAGCATTACTTGAGGATAAAGAATTAGTAGAATATCAAAATGAACCTCGTGAGGCGTCATTCTCTGTCGGTAATGTATATGTGGCAAAGGTAAAGAAAATCATGCCAGGACTTAATGCGTCTTTTGTCGATGTAGGTTATGAGAAAGATGCATTTCTACATTATCTTGACCTGGGCATACAGTATTCCTCATACGAGAAATACCTTAAACAGGTAAATAGCAACCGCAAGACGCTTTTCCCTTTTTCTAAAGCTACCATTCAACCCGAATTACCTAAAGACGGTACTATATCTTCATATCTGAAGGTAGGAGACGAAGTATTGGTTCAAGTGGTTAAGGAACCTATATCCACGAAGGGACCACGTCTGACATGTGAAATCTCGTTTGCTGGAAGGTATCTTGTTTTGATGCCATTCGGTAATAAAGTAAATGTCTCGTCTAAAATTAAGAGCAGTGAGGAAAGAGCGAGACTAAAACAACTTATTCAAACCATCAAACCTAACAACTATGGCGTAATAGTACGCACTGTCGCAGAGGGACTCCGTGGAGAAGATCTAAAGATGGAGCTGGATATGTTGATTAAAAGATGGGAGGATACACTCACTAAAGTACAAAAAAATTCAACGTATCCACAATTAGTTTTCGAGGAGACAAGCCGCGCTGTGGCATTATTGCGAGATTTGTTTAATCCTACGTACGAGAGTATATACGTTAACGACCAATCAGTATATGAAGAAATAAGGCAATACGTTCAACAAATTGCACCGGATCGTGTTAACATAGTCAAGCTGTATACTGGCAAAGTCCCCATATTTGATAACTTTAACGTTACCAAACAATTAAAATCAGGATTCGGCAAGACGGTTAACTATAAACATGGTGCTTACCTCATTATTGAACACACGGAAGCTATGCACGTTGTAGATGTGAATAGTGGAAATAGAGCAAGAGGTGTAAATGGACAAGAAGCAAACGCTTTAGACGTAAATCTTGGAGCAGCAGACGAACTGGCAAGACAACTTCGACTGCGAGATATGGGGGGGATTATCATTGTGGACTTTATTGATATGAACCTGGCGGAAGACAGGCAGCTTCTCTACGAACGTATGTGTAAAAATATGCAGAAAGATAGAGCACGCCACAACATCCTGCCTCTGTCTAAGTTCGGGCTTATGCAAATAACGCGCCAAAGAGTACGTCCTGCAATGGACGTAAGAGTAGAAGAAACTTGCCCCTGTTGCTTTGGTAAAGGTACCATTCAGCCAAGTATCCTGTTTACAGATATGCTCGCACAAAAGGTAGATTATCTTGTAAACAAGGTTGGCGAGAAAAACTTCACACTATATGTCCACCCCTTTGTGGCAGCTTATCTCAACAAAGGACTGCTAAGCATTAAGCGACGTTGGCAGTTCAAATACGGTTGGGGGATAAGTGTAATAGAATCTCAAGAACTCGCTTTCTTGGAATATCGTTTCTATAATTCCAAAGGAGAATATATAGACATGAAACAAGATACAGACATATAATATACACTTAATTATTAGTAGAGACAAGGCTTATAGGGCACATCGCAATAGTGCCTTATTCGTCTTGCAATCACATAGGGATTGTAATGCGATAAGGGCGTGATTGTAATACAATCACGCCCTTATCATATTCTTGTTAGTTTTCATCGCTGGCTCAGGCTTTTGTATCGCCTTGCCATCCTTTAGACCGTACTGCTTCTCGTAGTTCTTCACAGCTAATGCTTGTGCCTCGTTGGCCTGTAATAATATTGTTTGTAAACAGTTGCAAATATAGTAAAATTTATAAGACTTTGTAATGCTGTATCGTGTTTTTAACTATAATTTAACATCAAACGTAAATTGAAAGTACTATCTTTGTAGCAAAAATATACAGTATGGAAAGGATAAAGTTAACAAAAGACGAAAAAAATACTTATTCGTGCGTTGCAAGCAGGCGAGACTGATACGCCTATGCTTACTGATGGTGCAAAATATCTTGCAGTACGCTCATTAGAACGCAAGGGACTCGTGGACGTAATTTTTAGTTATGGGAAAGTCGAATACATCAAATTATCTTATGAATGTAAGGCATACTTACAAATAAACCCATTATTACGCAACCCCATCGATTGGCGTCTAATAGAAACAATATTTATGGGTGTAACTGCCATTGCGTCATTTTTCGCCTTGTTCGTTTCATGCTCTATTATAGTCTCTGCATAATCTACCCATTTTCTTGCCGTTAACAAAATGGTTCTTTACTCCAGTGCGTCCATGATAGTCATGCTTTCCTTATATTTTTTTGCTTATATTTTTTGCAATTTCAAAATAAATTTGTAATTTTGCAGTGTGAAGGGAGCGTTTAATCCCCTATAGGGACACGTCCTTCATTCCAGCCAGAGTTATTGCTCTGGCTTTTTTTGTTAGTATTATCTTATTTTTATCGATGCAATAAATATATTTAAACAATCTATACTGTGAGGTTCCCTTCAAACCATTGTATTTTGCAAAGCCTTGCTCAAATAATTCTCTGTTAAAATTATCATTAGGAAAGAATATAACAGCAACTTCTGCACTCGGTTTTGAAGCACAATGTTTTAATGAATTTCTTATATTATTGGCTGTAGCATTCTCTGCAGCAGCAATCTCAAAATATAAATCATCCCATGTCCCTTCTGTATTTTTCTTGTTTAATTTAGAATGGTCTTCCTTCTCTAATATAACTTTGTGTCCATTTTGATAACCATTTTTTTGTACCGTAGTCTCATACCAACCTTTATTTTTATCTATGTTATGCTCAATGTGAGTTGCCATAAATCCCCCACCAACTTCATCAAATACAACATCTTTGTAATTGTTATCATTTTTATACTTGTTATAAAGAGTTCTGCGTGTCTCTATTTTTGCAGCACGCTCAATAATCTCCTTGTTATCCTGTAGAAAATACGGCAGGGTCTTTGCTTTTGCTATGCGGTCTTTGTTTCTGCCTACCCACGTGTTAAACTGCTTAGGCAATGCGTCTACAGTGCCTTTGAACCTGTAGTCCTTGCGTTCCTCGCCCGTCATGCGTGCCCACTTGTTCACCTCGCTGCGGTCTGCCTGTTTAGGAGTGGCGAAGCAACGGCAGAATGGATGCCAACCGACAAACTTAAAGTCCTTCGGGTACACACCAGTTAGTTTAATGTAAATAACGCACTCCTTCGCTACCTTAATGGAAGTATCAGAGACTTTCACGCCTTCTACAAGGCGGAAGCCTCTTACTGGCTCATATAGTCCCTTGCTGTTCAGATAAACAGCAGTTGCAGGCGGAATGTCACGTGTAGGGTTTGCTACACGTCCGCCTCCTGGCTTTTCCGCATGCACCTGCTCAAAATAAATAGGCGTAATAGGTCCTGCCTCTTCATAATTAAAATCTACATTCATGTTCTCTCTAACTCTTTTTAATCTCTAACAAGAAAAAAACTGTTCTCTCTCCAGTTTACTTATTTTCCTATTGCTGGCTCTGCATTTTGTACACCTACAATAGCAGATGGCTGTAACTTGCCAATCTTTGCGGCTCTCTCTCTCACAAGGTCGCTCATTACAGACTTGTTTCCTGTGCCACCTCCTGCTGCTGGCGGAGTAGAAACACCGCCTTTGGCTTTTAATGTGTTTGTCAGCGTTTCGATGTTAGTTTTGCTGCCGTCAAGCCATGTTTGGAAAGCGGTATCATCTGCAAACGTTAAGTTCTCAAACGCCCCACTGTAGATAGTCTTGACTGCATCAGGAGCGTCCTTTAACAATGCGTCCAGTTTAGCCCTACGGCTTGTAACGGTCTTCTCCTTGTCCTGTGCGTCCAAACGTTTCTGCATCGTCTCAACCATCTGGCGTAACGCCTTCATGTCTTCCGACTCCTGCGGCTTGCTTGGTTCGTTAGGTTTAGGCGGCTCTGGCTTCTGTATTGCCTTACCGTCTTTCAGACCGTACTGCTTCTCGTAGTTCTTTACTGCTGACGCTTGCGCCTCGTTCGCTCTTGCGTCTCCATAAGACTCCATTAACTGTTGCACAGTCACCCCGTCAACAGCGGTTTGCACTGCGTCCTCAGTCGTGACAGTTTTGCTGAGTTTATCAGCAACCCTCTCAAGTGTCTTCGCATCAACCCCAGCATATTTGGTTTTGAGTGCGTTTAGGATTTTCTCTCTCATCGTGTTTCCTTAACTTGTAAACTGTAAATAATATTGTTTATAAACAGTTGCAAATATAGTAAAATTTATAAGACTTTGTAATGCTGTATCGTGTTTTTAACTATAATTTAACACCAAACGTTAATTGAAAGTACTATCTTTGCAGCAAAAATATACAGTATGGAAAGGATAAAGTTAACAAAGAGAGAGAAATATATGCTGCTTGCATTAAGAGACGGCAAAGAAGACTATTTCCGTAAGAAGTATGGTGAACACTATTACCAATGTGCTTTATATGGTCTTGCGTCACATCGGTTAATCAGAATAGCAAAAGTAGAAGGCGGTCGTGTAGAGTCTGCAGGTATCAGTGCATACGGTTATTATTACCTACATTCAAACTCTACCTTGAGCAATCCTGTAGACTGGCAACGTATCGGCTTTGTGGTGTTCATGCTGCTATGCAATGTTTTCTGTGTTAGTGCTCTCGTAATAAAAATTTTTATAAAATAACCAAATAAAATAAGGGGTCTTTAGTTGTCGGCAACTAAAGACCCTAATTGCCCCTATATGATTGCAGTCGGGCACAAGAAAAGCGGCACTCCGTAGAATACCGCTTAAAGTTTATTTTTTTCTTCTCGTTCGGACATTTTATCTGCAAGAAAATGGCCTCGCAATACAATAAACCCTAAACCTATGATATTTATTGTTGTTGTAGACAATATCGTTATCATAACCGTTTCTGGAATATTTAATAAGATTTTATCGTAGGGTCTTATATACGTTGTGACAACGACAAGAAATACAGCAATCAAGTAAATGGCTATTACTCGTAATGACCATTTCTCAAGTCTTCTTCGTGCTTTGGTATTTTCTACCATACGATGTAATTTAGAAAGTTCTTTACATTGTTCTATGTTTTTTTCTGTACATTCTGTTTCCAATAACATCTGTACTTCGTCTAAAATATTAAGATCTTTACTCTCAATTTTGAATGGCTCACGAAAAAAGTCTTTAATGTAAAAAATAATATAATATCCAAGATGAAGTAGATAAGAGTACCAATGCAGTTTCTTACCATTGTCATAAAAATCATTACTTTCCATCGAATATCCTATTTTTTTTATTTTTGAAATAATCTTCTATTATCTTTGATTCTACTATTGTATTCCATGCGTGTTGCTGTACGACTGTACCTTTATCGTCTCTTTCGTATATTGTTTTATCCCATGGAGCACCTTTTTCATGTGACCACCGTGATAATTCAACAGCCGTTTTATTACTCATATTAGAGACTGCCTCTTTTATAAGTTTTACTGCTATTTGGTTTTCTTTGAACACATTGATTTTTTCTTTTGGTATATCAGAGAGTTCTATTTCTTCACCTGATTTAATGCGCTTGTTTGGTATAGGGAATACAGGACCATACGTCCATGCTTTAGGAGTGTCGTCATCAAAAAGGCATTTCCCCGTATCTGCAAGGTATGCTCCATATACATAAAATAAGATTTTATTTACTTGGGTCTTATTTAATAGAATCTTACACATTTTAGCGGCTGTGTATTGAATTAACCTTGCATAATCTACGCTTGTTAGTTTTGTACACATAACATTTGTTTTTTATTGCTTTTTTCCTTGTTGCAAAGTTACAACTTTTGTTTTTATTTTCCAAACAAATAACAAAACTTAAATAAAAATTTGTGCAAATTCTTTTGCAATTTTTTTACAGATTCTTCATTTCTTTCTTGGCTATTCATAATTATTTTTGTAAATTTGTGGCAAAATATTATCGTTATGACAATCACGAAGGAAAGGTTAGAAATACTACAAAAGATAGGTAAGGCTCACCATTGGGACAAAATTCTTGAAGTAGGAATTTTGAAAGATGAGCCTGTCTATCAATTTTGCTACAGCAAAACGCCTAAAGGTGCAAAACTTGGCTATCCTCATTTGTATTCATTTCATTCTAATAAAGTCTATGAGTTGAGCCGTGAACAGTTTTATATATTACTTAGCCAACCATTATTTAGAAATGGTGGTAAGCGCATTTATTAAATCTGGTCTAACTAATAGTTTGTCTACACGCAACAATTCTATTTTTGAATTTGTAAGCATCTGATTAATTATTGCCTTTATAGAAACAAATTCATTTGTTTGTGGGTCATAATATACTAACCCCTCTTTTGTCCTTTCTGCTGTAACTATATGTCCTAACTCATTTGTAATGTTCCAACCTATATGGTAACGACTTCCTAATACATGCGTCTGTTTTTCTATTTTACTGATAATTTCCTTCTCATTACCACCAATCAGAGCACCAAACTCTGGCTTCTTGCCTTTTACCGTCAACCATGCCGAGCGTGTGTCTGATGAAAGTAATTCAGAAACAGCGTTCTCTTCATTATAAGGAAGTGCCGTAATATTAAAACCACGCAAGCGCAATTCATGAACAAGTACACAAACGGCACAATTTTCATCGTTTTTATACTGATTTGAGTGTCCGTTGTCGGCTTCATCAAACGTCATAGGTGTGCCACGCTTGTAACCAGTAACTCTTTCTATCTCCTTAAAATTATCTATCTGTTCCTTAGAATAGTTGTGTATAGGTGTATAGTCATTATATGCTTCACGTGCTTCCTTTGTTGCTTTACGTCCTAACTTTGCACCTTCATAACCATTCTTTTTTGCAGCACGCTCTATAATCTCCTTGTTGTCCTTTAAGAAATACGGCAGGGTCTTTGCTTTTGCTATGCGGTCTTTGTTTCTGCCTACCCACGTGTTAAACTGCTTAGGCAATGCGTCTACAGTGCCTTTGAACCTGTACCCTTTGCGTTCCTCGTCCGTCATGCGTGCCCACTTGTTCACCTCGCTGCGGTCTGCCAGTTTTGGAGTGGCGAAGCAACGGCAAAACGGATGCCAACCAACAAACTTAAAGTCCTTCGGGTACACGCCTTTCAACTCATCGCAGATGTCAACGACTGGGTGGTTATTCGATAAACCTATCTCCGTGCCAATGACAAACGGCATCTCATTCCACTGTGCATAGTCAGCGGAACGATACGCCATGTTATTCTCCGTCACAGTCATGCGTAGAGCGTTCTTATACGATGAACGGTACACCCCCTGCCCTGGGTGATACGCTGCCGCTGCCTTGCTCAGGCGAAGAATACCGTCCTTGCCACGCACACGCCTGAATAACTTGTCGGGGTTCAGTAAGTATTGCCTCACGTCTCTTGACAATGAAGCAGCACTCTTACCTTCGGATAGCCCTAACTCCAAAGCAAGTTCCATTTGCCCTTGAAGCGGTTGCACCAAGTTCCACACTCGCTTACTAAGGTTCATTCCGTTAACTTTACGCTCCTCAAACGCTGCCAGTGCGTTTACGCTGCCCTGCTTCACACGTTCCTGCAGGTGCTTTGAAAGTGTAATGTTACGACCCACCTGTTGCAACAGTGCATTGTTTTTGTCTTCTGATATTTCCCACGCTGCTATATTGCCAGTGTGTACCACGTTTGTTATGTCGCTCGCCAACTGTGCAAGTAAGCGTTTCATTGCCCTCTGTGCCGCAGGGTATGATGAAAGATAAAACTCTTTCTCTGCATCACGAAAACATGTAGTAGCACCGATAACTGCCACCTCTTTGCTAAATTCAGAAAAAAGCACATTAAGGGAACGTTCACGCTTGCTCATTCCCTTAATGTGCCTTTTATCGTATTGGCTGTGTCGCTACAAATAAACTATGATTACGCTTAACTGATATACAAATCTGATTACTGCCAACAACCTGGACGTTTTTTATATCTGTAAGGCGCATTTACGCGTTTTTCCTCATAAAACATGAATCTTTCTATTACGCCAAAGGCATTCTCCTTGTGCTCTATGGTATAACCTTTATCTGGTGTCCCTATAATGGATATAGTGTCATAACGTACATCTAAATAATCAAGATGATACTGATGCACATAGTTGTCTGCTGATTTTATAATATTATTCTTTTTTCGTAAATCTATTGCCTCGTCTGGTTTTCCTGCCCAATCGGATGTGCGCGTTTTAACTTCTACTATTAGAAGTGTTGTCATATCAGCATCAATTGCTACGATGTCGATGTCACGATGATCACTATGCCAGTCCCTGTGCCTTATATACCAACCGTGCTCCTTTAAATATTGTGTAGCAATGTCTTCACCCCATTTTCCGATATCATTATGTAACGCCATTGTTTAAGTTGTAGTTTTATGGTGACTTAAAATAATAGATGAAAGGGTATCAAATGCCTTACTCTCATAAGGCATTTGATACCCCTTCCCTGCTTTTTCTTTATCGAGTACAATCAACAGTATTAGTA
>CAKQDQ010000043.1 GCA_934229335.1 uncultured Prevotella sp. | reverse complement strand
CGGTGATTCTTTGGCTGATGCCGAGCGTATACTTGATTATGTGACCCAAGTGGTTTCCATTCCAGAGCTAAAGCCTGTTGTTAAGGAGATACGCCATTACGTTATGGTATGCAAGCATTGTGGTGAACGCATCCGCACAGCTTCAAGGCGTCGTTCTAACGATGTGGTATATGATGCAAGCGTAAAGTCACTTGTAGTATATCTCAGTGTTGTGCAATTTCTTCCTTATGGTCGTATTGCCAGTTTCTTGCATGACGTTCTTGGTCTGTCTCCAAGTGAAGGCTCATTTGTTAATTGGGTCAATGAGGCCAAAAGAAACGCACAGCCAATTGTTGACAAGATAAAGGAATACATCATGTCATCAAATGTTGTCGGCTTTGATGAAAGTGGCTGCTATTGCAACAAGCGTCTTGACTGGGCATGGATAGCACAGACGGTTTATTACACTTTACTCTTCCGCGCTAACGGCAGAAGTTCCAAGGTATTGACCGAACAATTTGGGGATAGTTTGGAACGCATGACTGCTGTGACTGACCGCCATAGTGCATATTTCGCACTACGGTTCCTTAGCCATCAAGTTTGCCTCGCGCACCTGCTCAGAGAGTTACAGTATCTATCTGAACTGGACACTAGTCAAAAATGGTCAGAGCAAGTCATCAACTTGTTCCGTGAGGCCATCCATGAGAGAAATGCAAACCCGACTGACATTATCAGTAAAGCCTCATGGTTGGACAAATTGGACAGTTTACTCAAAATAAATGTCAGCAAGCTCGGCAAGAAGTTCGACACCTTAAAAAATGGATTGATAAAATGTCGTGATTACATCTTCAATTTCTTGGAAGACCCAATGATTCCATCCGACAACAACGCAAGCGAACGAGGTATACGCAAGTTGAAAATCAAATTGAAGAACTCATGTACATTCCGTTCTGATTTCGGAGCTGATGCATTTCTTGAACTACATTCAGTAGTTGAGACTGCTAAGAAGCACAACCAAACACCTTATTATGCAATTCAAGCCTTATTTGAGGTTTGACGATTCGTCATGCACCTACCGCAGAATAATTACTGCCTATATTGATAGTGTTAAATAATGTATAAAAGAGAAAACAAAAGCATGAAAACTGTATAAATATTTCTGTTATTCAATTAAAATTAATAAATTTGCAAATGAACAGATAGGGTGATATAGCTTACTGGATAATTACTCAGATAGTGACATCTCCTGTAGGTTCAAGACATACTGAAGGCGTTTACTTGACGCTTTGTTTAAGATGTATCGAAAATTCTCGCAAAGTTTTCTTAAATCCTGTCTTTAACATAGCCAGCGGTAGATGTCCTCGTATTATGATTATATCTATCCATGAAGGAGAAGCTTGTATGAAATCATTGTAACCTTACGTTACAATGTTTGGCTATAAGTTTTCCCTTTCATGGTGTGAACTTTATAAATCGTATAGCGTGGACACTGTTGTTGTTTGTTCTACAGGATTAGGCAATGCGAGAGCCTCGATACGTGGAGCAAACAATAACGACAGTGTGCCGCGCTTTTTCTTGTGTCTATATATCATAGGGATAAAGTTTAGGGCGGTTCTATAAATAATCTTTTACGTGAATAATACATAATGAGGCAGTTCCTTTAAGCAGATAGCTTTTAAGGAACTGCCTCTTTTTGTTTTTATGGATGAATAATGTCATCATCTCTTCCATAGTCCATGTATGTTGCAGTAGGCGCGTGCAGTAGGATGCTGGCAGCACGTCATAAAGACAGCCTCTGGTGCTTCGTCTGGTTGCAGCTCTTTGCGCATTACACAGCTGTCTGTTAGCAGCTCTATCCACTGTATGTGGTGTTCCTTACTCATTGGGTGCGATTCGCTGCCTACCGTGACCCTATAACCACCCTTTATGGGCGTAATAACGGGCACGTGCTTCTCTCGTGCAGCGTCAACGGTATTCTCTACTAACAACTCCATCGGCTTGCCACAACAAACGGTTTGTGCGCCAGGGTTGAGCACTTCAACAATGTTGCCACAGGTGGCGCAACGATAAATTTCTCTTTCCTTTGTCATAGTTCGGTCCTCCTTTTAGTGTAAGTGATTATTCTTGGACGTTAAACCGAGGTAGCCCCCCCCTCGGCTCCATATCAAAACTTCGCTGAGAGTTAGTTTGTTTACTTATGTCTGCAAAGGTAAAGGGAAAAATTCGTAAAGACAGTAACATATGTTACTATTACTTCAAAAAAAAGCACACCATCGTTTATAACGTTGGTGTGCTTGTAAATGCTATTATTAATATCCGAACGCATCTTCAAGACGTTTGCGCTCTTTTGCTGTTATCTGAATCACGCTGCCGTGGCGCGGTGTGAAGTTACCCTTAGTATCAGTCTTCGTAATGTACGTAAAGTTCTTCAGGTCGCCCTTACAGAATTGGTAGTAGCCTTTGCTGTAGCAGTCGTACATCAGCACATACTCCGTCTTGTCCTTCTTGCTCTTCTTTATCAGAGGGAAGACGCTTGAACCCTCTACAGGGTATTGTCCTTCTTTCTGCAGATGCTTCCACTCAGTGGTGTAAGGTCCAGTTAGATTCTTGCTCGTTGCGCGCATCACACCGTTGCGTGTAGTCCACTTTCCATCAGGACCGAGAGGGTTGTTTACGCTTCGTCCCTCGTCCTTAAAGAAAAGTACGTACTCCTTGGCAGTTTCATCGTAAACGATGTCGCCATCGATAGAGGCTTTACCGAAGTCAAACAGCAACTGTGGTTCCGTGATGTCAGTGAAGTCCTCGTTAGCGTATGAGTAGAACAGCTTGAAGTAAGGCTGTTGGAACGTGCTACCGTCGCTGTTTTTGTCGTTAGTAGGATATTCCCAGTCGTGCCTTCCTATGGTGTAGTATATCATGTACTTTTTCTCCTTGTCGTCCCATATAGTTTGCGGTGCCCATACCGCGTGCAGGTTGTCGCGATCCAGTCCTTTGATGTTAGGGAACCTTGTAGGGAAGTCTATCGCCGTGTGCTGCCAATGTATGAGGTCGGTAGACTTCATCAGTATCAGTCCATCGTTAGACTGCCAGCCCTCAGAACATCGCATATCCGTCAGCACCATGTAGAAGGTCTTGCCGTCGTGTCCGCGCAATAGGTGTGGGTCACGTATGCTCTTCTTCAGAGCAATGCTGTCGCTAAGTATGACGGGCTTTCCGTCGTTCAGCGAACGGTAGTTGAATCCATCGTCAGAGATAGCATAGCGCACTTGCTCACCCTCTGGCGAGTTGTTAGAGAAGAAGCAAAACAGGTAACTGGTGTACTTCTCTGCGCTTGCTGCTATGGTGCAAGCCGTGAATAGTAAGGTCAGTAATTTCTTTTTCATAGATGTTTTTATGTTTATAGATTAGTACTATTACTTATCGTCATATTGCATTATTAATTAAACAATCCCCACACACTGGCTGCTTACAGTCTGTATGTGGGGATAGCTTTGCTTATTTTATCCACAAGGAAGCCCTTGTCAGTCTCCTTGCCTACAGTCGTCATTATCAGGCTTGCGCCTCTTTTACCTCTTCGTGTTTGTCGAGCACCTCGTAACGCGAATGTTTGCTTACGTATTCAGGTACGATAGCTTTCATCTTCCTTACCGTCTCCATATCGTCGTACTTTGCAGCGATGTCACGTAGCTCCGTGAGCTGCTTCAGTGCGTCTTCGTATTCGTAGTTGCGCACCTGTGCTATGCGTATCTTTTCGTGGAACGACGGCATTGTGTTCTCGTTCTCGTTTAACACCTCTTCATAAAGCTTCTCACCTTCACGCAGACCAGTATACTGTATCTGTACATTCTTCGCTCCGCTAAGTAAAATCATGCGCTTTGCGAGGTCAGCAATGCGTACAGGTTCGCCCATATCGAACACGAATATCTCGCCACCTTTGCCATGAGTACCAGCTTCGAGCACCAGTTTACATGCCTCTGGTATAAGCATGAAGAAGCGTATGATGTTAGGGTGCGTTACTGTCAGCGGTCCGCCCTTTGCTAACTGTTGGCGGAACAGTGGTATAACAGAACCGTTAGAGCCTAAGACGTTGCCGAAGCGGGTAGTAATAAACTGTGTGATGCCCTTTATCTTACCCTCGGTAATAGCCTTGTTAAGGCTCTGTACGTAAATTTCGCATATACGCTTAGAGCACCCCATCACGTTGGTAGGGTTCACCGCCTTGTCCGTTGAAATCATGACAAACTTCTTAACGCCGTATTTCACGCTAAGATCTGCTATCACCTTAGTGCCCCACACGTTGTTCTGTACGCTTTCGCTTGGGTTGTCCTCCATCATCGGCACGTGCTTATATGCAGCGGCATGGAACACGTAGTCAGGCTTAAAGTCATTAAATATCTCTTCCATGCGGTCTTCCTTGCAGATGGAAGTCACCACGGTGTGCGCCTTAATGTCAGGATAGTTGTTCGCCATCATAAGGCGTATGTCGTGCTGTGGCGTCTCAGCTTGGTCTATCAGCATCATCTCTGCAGGCTTATATATGGCGATCTGCCTTACCATCTCAGAGCCGATAGAGCCTGCCGAACCCGTGATAAGCACCTTCTTGCCTCTAAGCAGTGCGCCAACACTGTCCATGTCCACCTGAATCTCGTCGCGTGGCAACAAGTCTTCTATCTTTACCTCGCGCATCTGCACCTTCTCCGTAGGATCTTGGTGCTTGCTCCACTCTTCTGCGTTTTGTGCAACGTAGATTTTTACGCCCGCATTAATAATGGTGTCTTGCAGCTTCTTGTTCTTGGTAAAAGCGTCATGTTTCAGCGGACTAACGAGCAGTGCCTTGATGTTCAGTTTCTTTATGATGTCAGTAATGTCCTCTTGCGTAGAGTACACCCTCTTGCCCATCAGACGTTCCTCATAATGTTGCTTGCTGTCACCCATATAGCCTTTGATAAGGAACTTAACGGGCTTAGTGTTGCGTGCATCGTTAGTCATAGCGATAGCACCAGCATGAGTACCATATATCAGAGCGTTTTTAGCCGATTTAGCCACCAAAGCCCTGTCGAAGAGCTGCTTAATGACTATACGTGAGGCGCACATGAATGTTATGGTGCTTATATAAGTGATAAGTACCATGCGCGACGTCATAAGGTAGAAAGTATCTTGCAGTCCGAAGTGGTCGTTCAACGTGTTGAACACAAAAGCAAGTATGAACGAGAGGCAACCAGCATACGTTACCTGTACCAAGTCGTCAATCTGTGAATAGCGCAGTATGCCAGAGTACGTATGAAACGCTCTGAATCCAATAGCATTAAACACAGCGAATACCAACAGCGTGTTTATCAGCTGTGTACCGTCATTGAGCATGGGGAGATTGGGGTGCCTAATCCATATAATAAATAGAGCCCCGAAGAAACATAGGAGGAGATCGAATGCAACTATGCACCAATATGGTAGCGCATTCTTGCCAAAGTACCAATTAAACATTTTACTGCGCATTTTATTAAAACTTATGCAAAGTTACAAATTTTCAGCTTTGCTACCAAATTTTTTTATGTTCATAATAGTTCAAAAATAAAAAAAGTAACATTTTTTTTCTAATGGGCGAATATAATCGGGGGGGGGTAAATGTGGTATATGCCGTTTTTTTATACAAAATGTTGTAGTGTAATGATGTGACATTTGTGTAATTCCTTTCGGATTCTTATAGACTCGAGGCGCGGTTAGTAGTAAATACAACAAAAGGTCGGTCTTCACTTATTGTAATGAAGACCGACCTATGTAATTAGTCGTTATAATAGTTTACTGCACCTTTTGGTTTCTTATTTTTACATAGTAGTTATAGTCATTATTACACTTAAACACTGTCTTAATCTGGCTGAATTCCGTAACGCTCTTAGGAACATTTTTTATTACTATTTGGAATTTCATAGGAACGCCAGAGAGCAATGTTCCCCTGGTCCATGAATCTACATTCTTACCTCCTAACTTTAGTTCAGAACTGTAAGAGTTGCCTTCGCTGTCGTAAACGTTTGTTCCTTCATCTGTTTGTCCTATTTTATATTCAGAAGTTCCATTGTTGATGACAGTAGCGTCAACAATCAGGTCTTTGCCGTCGCTTGACCTGTATATCTTATTGAATTTGTATGTTAAGATAGGAAAAGAGCAGAAGATGTTGTCTGCGTTGGTATTCTTAGGGTATTCTACTTCGTGGTATCCTATTGAATACTGGTATTGTAAAGATTCCGTTCTATAGCTATCCTTACTTACAGTGCCAGTGAATTTAATCTGTTTAATAGCCTTACACGTGGTAGCTACATTTTTTACTGTTACATAGCCTTTAACGGGAATTCCTCCTGGTAGTTGTGTTCGTAATTCATAACCCCAACCAGATTTATTCGCTATTGTGAAATTAATTTCGTATGTATTGTTGTTGTCATCATAAGCCAAACAATTTCTGTCTGCATCACATAATAATGAGATATTTTGATCTATGGATGAGGTGATAAGGAAGCGCACAAGTACGTCGTTCCCCCAATACTCGCATGACGTAACCTTTAATTCCGTATATGGAATAGATCCTTGATTGCCTGTCTGTACAGATGGTTTTGAGGAACTTGAGTTTTGGTTGTTTGCATTACCATTATTCTCTGTATCTTCGGTAATTGAACCCAGTACGGCTCCTGCCACCTCACCGAGTCTTTTGAAAAACTGCGCCTTAACTTCCTGTACGCTCATTATAGAGAGTAGAAGGATAATGCTGATGAATGTCTGTTTTCTCATTGTCTGATATTTTTATTTTAGTTTTTTTTGTTAGCTTTTAGTAATTAGTAACGCTGCGAAGTTATACTTTTTTATTATAGAGTACAAGTTCATAATGATTCATAACGACAAACAGTTGTTTTAGAAACGTAATTTGTATTGCGTTTATTTTTTTTTAACATTATGCAATATTGAAGCACGCCATGTATAGTCACCATACTCTGGTGATTCATTGTTAGTTTGTGACAAGGGTGGGGCTATAAATTTCAACCTGTATTGTTGAAAAGGTCGTAGGTGCGGTGTCTCACCGCACAGTACCCAAGGAGTCTCACCGCACAATGAGTATGGTGAAAGTTCTTGCTGTTGTGCGGTGAGACACCGCACCTACTACCTTGAATGTCATTTCTTGATGATTGGAAATGTCATGTACAAAACTCAATCACATAGCTTTCGTCTTGCGATCACGCCCTAATCGTAACGCAAAAGCGCCCAAATCGCAATGCGATTTGGGCGCTTTCGTGATGGCATAAAAATTATGTCATAGTTTGACAATCTCATCTACAGTCAATCCTGTAGCCTGTGCTATCTGCTCGTTAGCGATATTCATCTTTTTCATTTGTCTCGCTATCTCATACGAACGCCTGGTGTAGCCTTCCGTCATACCTTCTTCCCGTCCTTTAACCAGGCCTTCTTCCCGTCCTTTAGCCAGGCCTTCTTCCCGTCCTTTAGCTAAGCCTTTCTCAATGCCTTCAGCCAGTCCCTCGGCAATACCTTCTGCCAATCCATCGGCACGACCGTCATAATAGCCCTCGTAGTGGCTGGTGTCAAAGAGACTTCTCATGTGGCGTATCGCCTCCATGTGGCGGAAGTAGGTACGTTTGTCGGCATCTGACAGTGTGTCTACGCGCAGACATTCGCGTGCTTCGGGTAAGCCTGCCGCTTTAGCGTCATCGCTTATCTCGCCTGTTTTCAGAAATTCCATCCACTCATCAAGCGGAGTCTTGGCAATGGAATCGAAGTCGTTGACACGTAACACATAGTATTCAGGGAACAATGCTCCCGCTTCCTTACGCTTCAGTATGTCCTTCTCGCTGTTGCCGAAGAAGCGTTCGTTTTGCTTCACCGACAGCTTTAGGGTGTCGTGAGGCTCGTGTATCCCACGGAAAACGGTCTGACCGTGGTACACGTAGTCCTTGCCCTGACCTAACTCGAAGTAGACAATATTGATGGAGTACACCTTACGCACCTTGTCGTATGGTTGTCCTGTTCCGATATACTCTGTGATTGCCTTTGAAACACCGTAGAGCATACGGTGAAAGTAGCTTATCTCGCGGTTGTTCTGCACCTCTATAATGCACAGTTCGCCGTCTTCGCCTTCAGCAAGAATGTCCACACGGTTGTATTTGTCGAACTCATCTTCCTGGTTTCCCTCACTCTCAAGGAAGCGTTGTATCTTGAATCTTCTGCCTATCAGCGAAGACAGGAAGCCCTCCAACACAACATAGTTAGCCTTGTTGCGCAGCAAGCGTTTCATTGCCCAGTCGAACCGTATGTAGTTTTCGCCTATTATCGTCATAACAGTATTTTTTTTATTCTGCCACAAATTTACATCTTTATTTTGAGAATAGCAACAAAAAGTCGGGGAAAAGTGATATTTATACAATTACTTAAGATATCCTGAAGTTTTGGATTTAGGTTTGTACGGGCTGAAAGCCCAACAGCCCGCTCCCATCTAAATCTAAAACTTGAATTACTTATTTCTGGAGTTTCATCTTACGGTTGTAATTTACAGAACCACCCATTAATCTATATCTTATATCTCCCCTTTGTGTTTTGCTCTGTATTCGCTTGGCGACATACCGACAGATGCTTTGAAACACTTAGAGAAGTACTTGGGGTCAGAGAAACCGTAAGAGTAGGCAATGTCGTTGATGCTTCTTGAGGTGGTCAGTAGCTGCTGGCATGCACGTTTCATGCGCGCCTCCTTCAGAAAGTCGGCAGGCGTAACTCCGAGTAGCACCTTCATGCGGCGGTTGAGGCTGGAGCGCGACATGGCAGTGGCAGATGCCATCTCGTCAACACCAACGTTGCCGTTACCGATGTTCTCGTCGACAAAAGCGAGGAGCTTGCGCATAAATATGTCGTCCTCTTCAGATATGTGTGGCATTACCTGTGGAGCGGCCTCAGTAGGTGTTGATGCATCACTGTCGGTAGTGTCGCACTGTGAATCCGCTTCGTTATCGGCTTGTGCAGTCTGACGTTCCATGCTGCTCTGCTGTTCAAAGAGTCGCAGGTACGCCTTCAGGTTCTCCTCCCGTTGGCGTTTCAGAGTGCGTATGTAAGCAATGGTGTATGTGATGCCAGATATGAGAATGATGCTGAAGAGGATGTACAGCACTGTGGCGAGACGCGTCTCCCAGAACGTTGGCTTCACGTTAATGTAGATAGTGCGTGTGTTGTCCACCCAAAGTCCTTCGGCGTTGGTGGAGCGTATCTCTACTTTATAGATGCCAGGGTCGAGGTCGAAGAGGCTTAACGAACGGGTGTCGTGCGGTGTAGTCCATGCCGCGTCGTGGCGTATGCCCCACCAGTCGCTTTCCTGACAGATGCGAGTAGAATACTTGATGTGAGTATTATCGGTGAAGTCGAGCGCAGCGTATTGTATTGTGACGTTGCGTTCGTCTGTCGACAGATATATGGTGTCGTGCGCCTCAATAGAGTAGTCGGTTGTCTTGCCTGGTACGGAGACAGACGTTACCACGAGGTGGGGTATGTAAGAACGCTGGTGAAACGATCTTTCTTCCATAGTGATGACACCAGACTCTGACGACAGTAGCCAGCGTCCGTCGCGTAACAGTAGCGGTTCGGCGTCAGAGAAACGTGACGCTACGGAGAAGAACAGGTCGTTGAAGTTTTCTGCCTCGCCGGTATCAGCGTTGAGGCGCGTCACTTGGTTGTTACACTGAATGAGTATTTCGTCGGCTGCCTCTGCCATAGCGAGAGTTACGTCAGACCCCATGCCAGTGGTAGTGTTAAAGTGCCGGAAATATAAATGTGGCGAAGAGAGCTGCTTTGTGGTAAGCATATTCACGCCACCGCTCTCTGTAGAAATGAACAGACGGCCCTTGCGGTCGAAGAGCATATCCATGGTGGCACTGCTGGAGAGGCTGGTAGCTCGGTGTGACTCCCGCTTATGAACGTTGAAACGCATATTGCGGTAGCTACAATGCAGCTGTGGTATGACGAGGAATCCTTCCGTTGTGGTGGCGAGTAACAATGAGTCGCCAACGAGCATAAGGCGTCGCATGAACATATTGTCCTTAGGGTAAGAAGGCATATCCGTATTTATGTTATGGTATATCCTTTTGCCTTTTACATACTCCATAATGTTCAGTCCGCCTCCTTGCGTAGCAATCCAGAGCCTGCCCTGACGGTCTTCCTTAATGTCGTAAACGTTTTCGCAGTTTAGAGTAGCGCCACTTTTAATCTGTGCAGCGTTACCTTTTGTGAAGTTCTCTATGCTAAAGATTCCAGGTGCCGTCTCCGTCAGTCTGTACATACCGTAGGGTTTGCTGCCGAGCCATATAGTTCCGTCACGCAGTTGCGTCATGCAGTATATGGGGGCAAAGGATGTTTGCGTGGCGTGTAGTCGTCCGTCGGCGCCTAAATATCCTATCAAGTTAGCGAGAGAGTCAAGCACAGTCACTGTGCCAGTGTTGCGTGTGGTAACCCAGATGCGGTTTTTCTTATCAACAAACATACACCTTACTATGTCTTCTGGCACAGTATTGACCCGTATAGCGGGTATGGGCGCTGGAGTAATTTTATGCACACCGTATTGTGCCATTATCCACAGGTTGCGCTGTGCGTCACGGAATATCTGCCTAACTTTATGAAACTCACGTCCACAGATGGTGTAGTCGCGCTCTGGGTGTACCTCTGTGTCAGCCTTTAGGCGTGTGAGGTATCGCTCTTGCGTGGCGTTGTCAGGTTTCTCAAATTTATAGGTGAGGAGATTAAAACGCCATATATGGTCGTTAATAATGCAATAGATGTTGCCGTCATCGCCTAACTGTATATTACGTATGCGGTCAGAAGTAAGATCGCTGCCATCGCCTGGCTGTGACTTGAATACGGAAAAGTCGTATCCGTCATAACGATTTAGCCCGTTCCATGTAGCGAACCACATGAAGCCGCGCTTGTCTTGTAGCACACGGGTGAGGTGCCATTGCGACATGCCGTTATGGTCATCATAATGCGTGAAGTGCCAGTTGTTGGCACCATAAAGTGATGACGACAAAAGAAGTAGGGTGGTTAGTATGTATGATAACAGTCTCACAGTTTGTGTAGGTTAGGAACTATCCTCAGTAAGTGTTCAAAATTATTTTAAGTTGTTATTATTCTGTCACTAATATTCGCAATAATACGATAAGTGACGGTGAAAAAATAAATTGGTATAATTTATGTCATAGATTTTTGAGATAGTTTGGAGACATAAAGAAGGTTGCCCTCCCCCGCCAAACGGGGGAGAAAGCGAAAGCGGAGGGGGTCAATGCGAGCATTGTGACTGATGAATGGCTCCAAAATATCCAAAAAGATATGGCAAGACAACTTTATCTTAGATATTATTTATCTCGTTAAATTGTACAAAGTTATTTATTTACCGTCACTAAAAGATGATTACTCATTTATAAAATAATTTTGAATACTTACTTACTAAAAGGTTTACATAGAACTACCGACGGGTAGAGTTCTATGTGTTACAAAACAATGCCAGTAAAGATTCTTCCGCACTTCGTCTCGCCTTTTTGTTCACGGCGTGCAGAGAAGAAACGGGTATCAGTGAATGTGTCAACGCTGCTGACAGCTATGTTATCTGCTGGTATGCCTAACGCTATCAGTAGCTGACGGTTAATCTCTTTAAGGTCGATGTGCCATTTCATAGGCTGCGTAGGCGTCTCACATTCATTGGTGCGCGTAGGGTATTGACTTGCTACATCGTCCATTGGGAATTGTGCTTCTATGAACGCATTGTATACTTCGTCGCCCACCTCAAAGCTGTCGAGACTTATGCCAGGTCCTATCACTGCTTTGCATACGGCAGGATTGCTGTGGTACATCATCCTCATCTGCTCAAGTGCCTTCATCACTATGCGCTGCATTGTGCCGCGCCAGCCAGCGTGAATGGCTGCGGCACAGTGGTGTTCTGGGTCGTAGATGATGACGGGGATACAGTCTGCCGTTGAAACACCTATGATAGCGTTGGGCACATTGGTCATGACAGCGTCGACACCCTCCATCAACATCTGGCGTGTATTGGCAGGAAGAGAGAAGAACTCCTCTGCGATAGGCATTACGCGGTCGCCGTGTGTTTGGTGTGGACGGGCAAAACGTAGACTCTCCTTCGTTGTGTTGCGTATGTCAGCAAGAATACTTTTCAGCTTCTCTTCATCGCGTCCTATGGTTCGGTCGGTTGTAAAGGCTGTGACACCGTCTTCAAGACAGTAGGTCAGTAAGCCGTTAAGGGTATTATTTGTCGTTGTCTGCATATTCAAAGTCTTCAAGGTCTTCAAGATCATCTTCGTCAAGATACTCTATGTCGTCTTCGTCAAGGTCTTCTGCTATGCCTATTTCTGCGTCGGCGTCTCGATCTTCTTCCTGTACCTCCTCAGCGAGGTAAGACAGGTCTTTATCGCGATGCACAAGGGTATCTTCTGCTATTACGCCAGCAATCTTGTTAGATTCGCTGTTCAGCTCTTCCCATAATACATCCTTCAGCTCGTCAAGTCCCATACCTGTAACGCTGGAGATAAAGACAACATGGCCACCGTCCGCTTTACCGTCAGGGCTTAACAGTCCGCTATTGCTGAGGTCTTCTTTTATCATCTCAATGAGTTCAGCGTCGAGCAGGTCGCACTTGGTGATGGCAAGTACACGGTGTTTTTGCAACATCTCTGGGTTAAACTGCTTCAGCTCATTGAGAAGCAGCTCATATTCCTTCTTAATGTCGTCGGTATCGCCAGGCACCATGAAGAGAAGCAGTGAGTTTCGCTCTATGTGACGAAGGAAACGCAGTCCGAGGCCTTTGCCTTCTGATGCGCCTTCTATTATACCTGGTATGTCTGCCATGACGAAAGACTTATGGTCTCTGTACTCAACGATGCCGAGAGATGGTTCAAGAGTCGTGAAGGGGTAGTTGGCTATCTTGGGGCGTGCGGACGAAAGAGATGAGAGAAGAGTTGACTTACCTGCGTTAGGTAGACCAACGAGACCTACGTCTGCAAGTAGCTTTAACTCCATTATGACGGTCATCTCCTGCATAGGCTCGCCAGGTTGTGCGTAGCGTGGGGCTTGGTTGGTGGCAGTACGGAACTGAAAGTTGCCGAGACCGCCTCTGCCACCTTTCAGAAGTACTACTTCCTGCCCATCTTCCATGACGTCGCAAACGAACTTACCTGTCTCTGCATCGTAAACAACGGTACCGCATGGCACGTCGATGTATATGTCTTTACCGTTGGTGCCGTGGCACTTGTCTCTGCCACCATTGCCGCCATGCTCTGCGAAGACATGACGCTGGTAACGCAGATGCAGCAAGGTCCAGTAGTTATGGTTGCCACGAAGTATTATGCTTCCACCGTTACCACCGTCGCCACCATCAGGACCGCCATTGGGGTTGTACTTAACGTGACGAAGGTGCATACTGCCTCTGCCGCCTTTTCCTGAGCGACACTGTATTTTTACGTAGTCTACAAAGTTACTTTCCATGTGTGTTCTGTTATAAGTTAAGTGTTCGAAATCTTCTGCTATGAATGTTTTTCGTTTGCGTAAAGGCTTTAATGTAGTGATGCGTATCGTAAGATAGTGTCGCGATTTCTGTTGCCTTTAATGATGTATGCAGTAAAAGCAAATCATAAGTTCCAATTTCTAATTTTCCGTTTTTAATTATTTTCTATTTCCTTATTTTGGCTAAAGCGTCTTTTGCGGCTTGGTTTGTCGGGTCGTATTGCAGAATCCTGTTCCACCAAACGCGTGCTTCCGTAAGGTTGTTTTTTTGGAAATATGCGTCAGACGCCATGTATTGACACGCCTCTACAACCATTGCTTTCTCTTGAGTGGACATCTCTTCTTTCTTCACAAGTACCTCATACAGCTTTTGGTAGTAGGGTAGGGCGCGGCTTTCGCTATTCTCTGGGTCGAAGAAAGAATAGGTCCAGCGAGCGTGAGTGTATAGAACGTAAGCGATATTGCTCCAGTCAGGGTATCTGTCTTCTATAATCTTGTATACCGCAAACATTTTCTTTATGGTCTCCTTGCGCTGTTCTCCTTCCATCTCCTCTTGTTGGCTGCGGTATATCTGCGCCAGAGTATAGTACTGATAAGCAGGATCTGTAGTGCTCGGAAATGCTGTTATGTAACGTGAGTACAGGTCAGCGGCAGTATTAAAATCGCCTTTGTCTTTTAGTGTTTCAACGTTTTTGTTCACGGTTTTAGCTATCTGCGCTGGCATTTGAGGTGCGAAGTAGTCGTTGGGCAGTTCGTTTATCTTTTGAAGAGTGGCGAAAGCTTTGTCGTATTGCGCCTCGCCGATGTAGGCGGTGCCAAGATATAGATAGTCAAGAGAATTGATAGAGTCTGCTGGAGCGTGCTCAAACCAGATATTACTGTTAGCTATTGCTTCGCGATACATCTCTTTTTTTGTTGCGCACCATGCGTAGACGCGGTTGAAACCACGGTTTTCAGGAAAGCGTTTCATTGCTATTTCACCCACTTCCATGGCTCTGTCGTAGTATGAACTCCAATAACAGTTTTGCATATATTGCGCCAGTTGGTTCATGGTGAGGGTGTTAGGGTCAACGTTCTCTAATGCTGCTGCGGCTGCTTTATCATCCCCTCGTTTGTTGTAAAGGGCAGAAATCTCTACGTCAACATTATAGTGTGGCAGTACTTTACGTAGCTCTTCTAACTTAGCCACGGCTTTATCCATGTCCTTTCGTGCCATGACGTTGGCGTAATGCAGGTAACCCTCTGGGCTTTTGGGGTTTGCCTCTATCGCTCTGTCGTACCAATATGCCGCAGAGTCAACATTCCATTCTCCGTACATCTCACCGTACATGATGTATGCAGGAGTGAATTTGGGGTCGGCTGCCATTGCTCTCTTGAGGTAATAGCGAGTCTTTTGTCGTTCGTTGTTGCGGTAATACGCCCTTGCTAACGCTATCTGCATTGTGGCACTGTCATAGAATTTCGCTGAAATCTCTTTGGCAATGGTGTCGGCAGTAGTGGAATGACGCCTCAACAGCTCAGCCATTGCTGGCTGTACTGCATCAGGATCCATTTGCGCTGAGGCACGGAAGGCACTGCCTCCCAATGTTGGCAGTAGGACAGCTGATATAAGGGTGAGTATTATCTTATGGATTATGTGCTTCATTATGTGCTCATTAACGTTTACTGTGACGTGCAGCTACGCGTGCTTTGCGTTGTTCTTCACGCTGCATCTCTTTCTGTTTTTGGCGTTCGCTCCATGTCTTGTCGCTCTTCATCCTCTCTCTACGCACAGTCTCTGGATTGCGACGCAGCTTGCCTATCTTGTATTGTACACCGAGATTCAGCGTCTCAAACATACGCATGCTGCCTCTTCCGATTGTGGTAGTGCCAGGAATGTTCTGCGCATTACCCATAAAGTATATGGTAGGACTGAGATATAGTGCAAAACCCTTACCGATTGGCGATGTGAGTTTTATACCAGCATCAAATCCAGGCATGGTCTTTTTGGGATAACGAGAGGTGAGTGGGGCGGTTATTGCGGTAGCATTGTCAGCGGTTGTAGCCGACATTGCTATAGAATAGGTATCACCTGTTCTGAAACCTAAGGCGAAACCACCGTATGCTTCTAACTCAAAACGACGGTTGCTATATCGTCCGCTGCACAGGTTTGTGAGGTTTACTTCGTAGTTTAAGGCTGTTAGCATTATGCCGCTACGTGTGTTCCACATTGTGTTACCGTTGCGAATCCTGCCGTTAAGAGTCAACCAATCAGCGTGAAGACGCACACTGTGAAGGTGGTTGAAGGCATATTCTACAGTTATCATGCCGTTCCAGTTGACGCCACTGCCTGTGTAGTAGCTGCTATGACGCTGTAATAGTGGCACTCCAGCACCTGCTGCAACACGGAATCCGCGAATGTCGCGGTATATGAAGTTTTGCGTTTCGTCCATGGTGTTCATGTCTTTGAAACGCTCTGAGGTAATAAGCATAGTGAGACCAGCGTCAATACCCCAGTTGTTGTCACCGTGCATGGAGCGGCTTTTACCGCCATTGTTGCGCAATGTGTATACGTTGTGAGAGTAGCGAGGCTCTATGAATACCTGTAAGTCTTTCGACAGACGGTGCCAAAGGTGTATGCCAACATTATAAGACTCGCTCTTTACTCTGAACTTACGGTCGGTACCGTACTTTGTAAGCTGTCCCATTCCAGCACCAAGGGTCAGATACATACCGTAAGGTGCATCCCATTGGAAGGATTTTAGGAATCCAAATGGATTAAGAAGAGCCTCGGCTCTGCCGCTAAAATAATGTGAGGTGTATGCCATCTGATAGCCCTCTTGACTTATTCCTGCGTTATTCAACGCTTCCTGCCATTTCGTTACGCGTGACATGGCAGACAATCGGAATCCCATTACGGGCGACAGCCAACGTCCTACGCTTATTGTCGCTTGCTGACCAGTGGTACTTCCAAAGTCAAGGTAGTTTGATGTACTCCATACTATGCCGTTAGAAAACTCTACAAACCATGGCGTGCGCCACTTCTCCAATATCTCAGGCGTTACCATTCTGTCAGTTGCTAAGCGTGAGCGCAGCAGCTTTAGGCGTGCTTCTTTTGAAAGATTGTCCACGAGATAGAACGAGTAGTTAAGGTTTAGACCGTAGAATAGGTCGTAGCCACGCCAATTCCTGGTGCCAGAAACGTCTATCTCGTCAGTAGAAAGACCTATGTAAGGCTCAATGTTCATGGTGCCCAATGGTCCCGTAAAGCATTTGAACTGCAGTCCGAAGTGACCTTCTGGTGCCACTTCCGTATTTGTATTGTGCATCCAAGAGATGTTTGCACCGACACCTGTTAGCAATGATACCTCAATGCGGCGGGCAGGGTTATAGCCGTTGAAGAGTGTAGAGAGGTTGTAGAGGTAATCCAGTCGTGTGTGAATACGAGTCAGCCAATGGTTGACATCTTGCTGATACCCCCATCCTCCACCTA
>CAKQDQ010000042.1 GCA_934229335.1 uncultured Prevotella sp. | reverse complement strand
TCTTCTAACTCTACATATACCATACGGCGGTGTATTCCCTCGCCAACAGGTATTGTCATAGAGAGCGCGTCCTTTACGCCTTCCTTAGAACGAACGCATACTGAGTGACCCATTGAGCGACCAGGACCGAAGTTAGTGTATGTGATACCCTTAGGAGCAAGGCTCTGCATGAGCATACGTACTACAGAGTCAGAACCTGGATCCCAGCCAGCGGCGATGACAGCTACTGCCTTATGCTCCTTACAGATAGGCATAAGGGCACGGCGATAGTCTACTATTGAAGTGTGAATATCAAATGAATCTACGGTGTTGATGCCCATGGCGAGTATCTTCTCTGCATACTCCTGGCATGAACGTGTAGGAGTAGCGAGGATAGCCACGTCAACATCCTTCAGTTCTGTAATATCCTTTACGACCTCATACTGCGCAAGCTCTGCAGGTTTGTCCTCTGCTCCCTTACGACGTACTACGCCTGCTATTTCAAAATCCTTTGAAGCCTCAAGTGCTTCGATAGCAAATTTGCCGATGTTGCCATAACCTACTACGGCTGCTCTAATCTTTTTCATGTTTGTTTGGTTGTTGTTGTTTATGTTTTTGGCGACTTATTCCTTGTGTCGTCTTTATTCTTTTTAGTTTTTGAAACTATGTATTGGCGCAGGTATTCTGCCACCACGGTTCACGAGTCTGTCGCAAGCGAAGGTGTTTACTGGCATGACTGGCGCATAACCTAACAGTCCGCCAAACTCTACCGTGTCGCCTACCTTCTTTCCTATCACAGGAATGATACGCACAGCTGTTGTCTTCTGGTTTATCATACCTATGGCACTCTCGTCGGCAATGATGCCAGAGATGGTGGTTGCAGGTGTATCTCCAGGTATCGCTATCATGTCGAGACCTACAGAGCAGACGCATGTCATAGCCTCAAGTTTCTCTATTGTCAGTGCACCTGCAAGCACAGAGTCTATCATTCCCTGGTCTTCAGAAACAGGAATGAACGCTCCTGACAGTCCACCTACATACGAAGACGCCATTACTCCGCCCTTTTTCACCTGGTCATTGAGTAACGCCAACGCTGCCGTTGTACCTGGAGCACCTGCACGGTCTACGCCAATGCACTGAAGAATGTCTGCCACAGAGTCGCCTATGGCTGGTGTAGGAGCCAGCGAAAGGTCTATTATTCCGAATGGAACGCCAAGTCGCTTTGATGCCTCTTGTGCCACGAGCTGACCCACACGTGTTATCTTAAACGCGGTCTTCTTTATGGTTTCGCACAGCACCTCAAAGTTAGCGAGACCAGTACCTGTCTGCTTGTTCACGGCAGAGTTCTTGTCCATCTGCTCTAAGGCGTACTTCACCACGCCTGGTCCTGATACGCCTACATTGATAATAGCGTCTGCCTCGCTCACGCCATGGAAGGCTCCTGCCATGAAGGGGTTGTCGTCTGGTGCGTTACACAGCACCACTACCTTGGCGCAGCCTAACGAATCCTGCTCCTTGGTACACTCTGCCGTCTGCAAGATTATGTCGCCCATAAGGCGAACAGCATCCATGTTGATTCCTGTCTTGGTAGAGCCTACGTTCACGCTTGAGCATATACGATCTGTCTCTGCCATAGCCTGTGGTATAGAGCGTATCAAGAGCTCGTCGCTCTTGGTCATGCCTTTTGAGACTATCGCGCTGTAACCACCGAGGAAGTTCACTCCTACCTCCTTGGCTGCCTTATCCAGTGTCTTTGCTATCACTACGTAGTCTGCTGGAATCTTACAGCAAGCAGAGCCTACAAGTGATATTGGTGTAATGGAGATGCGCTTATTTACGATAGGCACTGCAAACTCCTTGCTTATCTCCTCGCCTGTTTTTACAAGGTCACGGGCAAGTGTTGTTATCTTGTTGTAAATCTTTTCGCACGTCACTTCCAATGACTTGTCGGCACAGTCCAGCAGACTAATACCCATTGTGATGGTGCGCACGTCAAGGTTTTCACGCTCGATCATGTTATTGGTCTCGAGCACTTCTGATATATTTATCATTCTTTTGCTACAGAATTATAGGTTGTTTTAGATACGGTGCATCTTATCGAAGATGTCTTCCAACTGGCATTTCACCTGTACACCCATCTCATTACCGACGGTAGTAAGGTCTGCCGCAACCTGCTCAAAGGCTGTATTACAACGTGACATATCCACAATCATCATCATGTTGAAGAAATCTTGCACTATGGTCTGTGATATATCAAGAATGTTTATCTGACTGTCAGCGAGGTATGTGCATACCTTCGCTATGATACCTACGGTGTCTTTACCTACTACGGTGATGATTGCTCGTGTCATATTATATAATCTTTATGTTTAGTTGTTTTGTTTTTTAGTTCCTATCGTATTGACTTTTTATCGTCATTACTTTTTAGTATCTAACATTTTGGTTACTATAAGTAAGTATTCAAAATTATTTTTACAAATAAGTAAGTTAATGTTCTTGTATTATTGAGAATATTTAATACAGTCTCTTTTGGTCATCTGCTTCCCCTGTTTTCGGTCACAATGCTTGCATTAACTCCCTTCGGTTCCCCCGTTACCGGGGGACAGGAACCCTCTAACAGTGAAACTAACTGCCTCAAAATTGCCTATATTAAATATTAAAATAATTTTGAGCACTTACTTATTAGCCAAAACATATTATTTTTGCAAAGTTAAGAAAATATGCTGATACCACCAAATTATTTTTCTAAAAAGTCCTCTCGCGTGCCTTTACGCCTCTCAATGCACCTACATACACCAGAAGCACTACGTTCATCATCAGCGCGTAGACTATGGCTGGTATGGCAATGGCGCCATTGTTGAACACTAATGGGCTTGAGGCTATCGCTATTGCTTGTGCGGCGTTCTGCATTCCCACCTCTATCACTATGGTGCGACGTTCTTTTGTATTAAGACAGCATGCCTTTCCGCTGCAGTATGCCGCGGTGACTGAGAGAAGGATAAGCATTGTTACGCATAGTCCGAGGGCTGAGAAGTTGTCGGATATGGTGTCATGATGCTGCACGAAGAACATTCCTGCTAACAGCATAAGGGCTGGGAAGGCTATCTTTGAGAGTACTCTATCTATACGTTCTGCCGCTTTCACCCACTTCATTCTTACTACTATGCCTGCTACTATAGGTACAAGCATCGTTACGAGGTTTTGCATCAACAGTCCGCCTATGGGCAGGTGGATGCCGACGGACGTTCCTGCCGCGGCTGTGGCATACCCCATCACTATAGGTAGGGTGATGAGTGTCAGCACCGAACTGAATGCGGTGAGCGACACGGAGAGTGCTACGTCGCCTTTGGCAAGCATTGAGAAGATGTTGCTTGACGACCCTCCCGGACAGCAGGCTATCAACATCACGCCAATGAACATATATGGCGGCAGGGAGAAGGCGGTGGCAAGGGCGTAGGCTATGAGGGGCAACAGCAGTAGTTGTCCGCACAATCCTACGAGGACGGCACGGGGGCGGCGTGCTATGAGCATGAAGTCACGCGGCTGTAAGGTTAGTCCGAGGTCGAACATCAGCAGCGTAAGTATGGGGAGTACTATTAGTAGACTTGACATTTATTTCTATATTATGGGGTTCTTAACGTTTAAGGGTGATTCTATAATAGGTGATAACTTACAGAACCGCCCTTAACTACGAATTATGTTTCAATCTGTAAGCTATGAAGTGTGTTTTGCTTACAGTTTTCACTATGATTTCTTCACGTTGCGATTTGGGTGCTTTCGCAACACGAAAGCACCCAAATCGCAACGTGAAAGCAGTGCTTTCGTGTTGCTATCTCTATGCTTTCAGATTGTAATCTCTATGGGGTCGCAAAACGATTGTTGGGACTACCTGCGAAGAGGCAGTCCCAACAATATCATCTTTCGTCAGTGACGCCTTAGATGGTGTGCGCCGAACTGCCATCGAAGCAGTGGGTGCAGACCTTACACTTAGGCAGTCCTATAGCCTTGATAATGGTCTCTATCTTTGAGAACTTCAGCGAGTCGAGATTCAGTCGCTTTGCTATCTCGTCCACCATGGCGTTATATTCTGGCGAGCCTGTGGTGGCATACGCCTTCAGCCTGTCTTCTGGTATATTTACAACGGTGGCTGTCTGTGCGTCGTCGAGCATGGTTGCCTTGCCCGACTGTGTCTCAAGGTCGAGTATCACACGGCGTGTTATCAACTCCAACTCGGTCTTTGAAGCGGAGAAGTTGATGAATGGGCATCCCCAGATTAGCGGTGGACAGGCTATGCGCATATGCACTTCCTTGGCTCCAAGTTTCTTGAGCACCACGGTATTCTCACGCAACTGGGTGCCGCGCACTATGGAGTCGTCGCAGAAGAGGCATCGCTTACCTTTCATCATCGACTGGTTTGGTATCAGTTTCATTCTCGCTACGAGGTTACGCATCTCCTGGTTTGAAGGCATAAAGCTGCGTGGCCATGTTGGTGTATACTTTGATATGCAACGCTGGTAAGGCACCTTGTGACCGTCGGCGTAACCTGTCGCCATACCGAGTCCAGAGTCTGGTATACCGCCTGCGGCATCAACCTCCACGTCGTCTTCCTCACCCATCACTCTACCTGTCTCATATCGCATCTCTTCCACGTTCTTTCCTTCGTAGAAGGATGTAGGGAAGCCATAGTATATCCACAGGAATGAGCAGATCTGCATATTCTCTTCTGCCTTACGCAGTACCTCCATGCCGTCGGCAGTGAGGCGTACTATCTCGCCAGGACCTACGTAGTACTCGGTATCGTAGTCAAGATTAGGGAAGGCGGTAGACTCTGATGTGGCTGCCATGGCACCGTCTTTCTTGCCTATCACGATAGGTGTTCTGCCCCAAAAGTCACGGGCTGCTATGATACCGTCTTCTGTTAGCAGCAGCATAGAGCACGAGCCTTTTACCGTGCGGTATACGTTTTCTATGCCTTCAACATAGTTCTTGCCTTTCAGTATGAGCAGACCGATAAGCTCCGTTGGGTTTATCTTGCCTGAAGAGAACTCCGACAGGTGCATATTCTCCTTCAACAGCTGCTGCGCTATCTCCTCGCTGTTGTTTATTCTCGCTACCGTTACCAGTGCGAAGCGACCGAGGTGAGAGTTGTAGAGCATTGGCTGCGCGTCGGTATCGCTTATCACGCCTATGCCGCTGGTGCCGTCGAAGTTGCTCAGTTCGTCTTCAAACTGTGAACGGAAATAACTGCTCTCCAGTTTGTGTATGCGACGCACGAAGCCCGTCTCCTTGTTAAATGTCGCCAGACCGCCGCGACGTGTTCCGAGATGTGACTGGTAGTCAGTACCGTAGAAAAGGTCTGCTATACATTTCTTCTTTGAAATGGTTCCGAAAAAGCCTCCCATTGTTGTATGGTATAGTATTGTTGTTGGTGGTGATGTTAAAACATAATGGCGTTTCTCTACCTGTTATTAGGAGAGAAACGCCATCTTTATCCGTTCTCCCTTGTACTTTAGGGAGTGGTATTATCCGTAAATTACTTTACCGTTTTCATCAGTATTCTCAGCCACGAAGCTCTTGTTATACTGTGTCATGCCGCGCAATGACATTCCCATATTAGAGAAACCGCCATCGTGGAAGAGTGTCTGCATGGTAACCTTCTTTGTGAGGTCTGAGAACATAACGATGCAGTAGTCGGCACACTCGTCGGCACTTGCGTTGCCGAGTGGTGACATACGGTCTGCATAGTCGAGCATACCGTCGAAGCCCTTGATGCCGTTGCCTGCTGTTGTTGGCGTTGGTGACTGTGAGATACAGTTAACGCGCACACCCTTTTCACGACCGTAGATGTAGCCGAAGCTGCGTGCTATTGACTCAAGCAGAGCCTTGGCGTCTGCCATATCGTTGTAACCGAAGAAGGTTCTGTGACTTGCCACGTAGGTAAGTGCTAAGATTGAACCGCAGTCTGCGATTGCATCGAGTTTCTTCGCCACCTGTATCATCTTGTGGAATGATATTGCCGAGATGTCAAGAGTCTTGTCAAGGAATCCGTAGTCGAGGTCGTCGTAAGTACGCTTCTTACGCATATTGACAGACATTGCGCATGAATGGAGCACAAAGTCTATCTTTCCGCCAAGCTGCTTCTGCGCCTCTACGAAGAGATTTTCGAGATCTGCCACGTTGGTAGCGTCGGCAGGTATCACTATTGCATTAGTTTTCTTTGCGAGTTCCGCGATTGTTCCCATGCGGCAGGCTACCGCTGTGTTAGTCAATACAATCTGAGCACCTTCTTCTACCGCACGCTCCGCTACCTTCCATGCTATGGACTGGTCGTTGAGCGCACCAAAGATGATGCCTCTCTTGCCCTTTAGTAAGTTGTAAGCCATTTGAAATTTATAACTATTTTTATTGTAAATTCGACTGCAAAGATACAAAGAAGGCTTGAATTACACAATAGATAACAGAAAAAAATGACAATTACATTAAAATCTTACGACAAAAGTTAACGGATAAAGATTTTTTTGTTAACTTTGAGCACTGAACAAATGACAGACTATCGTATCATAAACAGCACTGAACCAAGCGGCGAACGCCTCAACGCTCTTATATCTTCCCTACCACAATGGCGAAGGGAAGCGGCTATGAAGTTTCGCTTTGAACAGGGGCGAAGGGAGTGTTGCTTGTCGTATCTGCTGTTATGTGATATGCTAAAAGAGTCTTTCGGCATTACGGAGCAACCTCATTTTGTCATTGGAGAACACGGAAAACCTGTGTTAGACATTGCTGGCGTTGACATAGCTTTTAACTTCTCGCACTGCAAACGCGCCATAGCGTGCGTGGTGAGCGATACGGAAAATGTGGGCATTGACGTGGAATGTACGGGACGTTACACCCCTGCTCTTGCAGAATACTGCATGAGTGAAGCGGAGAATAAGGCGATACTAAGGGCGGATAGCCCCGACCAGAAGTTCACGGAGCTATGGACACGTAAGGAGGCTTTGCTGAAGCTGACGGGCGAGGGCATAACGGACGACCTGAAGACGGTGCTGACTACGGAGCGCACTCAAGGTGTTAAGCTGAAAGGCAACATTGCACAAAACGGGCTATACGCATGGTGTGTGGCTACGAAAAAACGATAGTATTACGAAGAAAGAGAACTAAAGGGTATCTGATATGAAGAAAATCTTATGGGCAATGACGGCTTTGCTCGGCATAGCCGCTTGTACAACGATAGACAATGACATTCCTGCTCCACCAAGAAAACAGCTGACTGAGGCGCAGATGGACTCTCTGTACGCTGATTCTATTATGAAATTGAGTACTTATACCGTACTGCAATCACACTCTTCTGGCGATGGTTTCCACATTATCATTATGGGCGACGGCTTTACAAGCAACGACATCAGCAACGGAAAATACAGGGCTGCCGTACAGAAGGCTAAGGATGCTATTTTTGAACAGGAGCCGATGAAGTCGCTGCAGGGATATGTGGACGTGATAGAAGTGGCGGTTCCTTCAACGCATGACGGTGTGGACTATACTAAAAGGCGCACTGGACTGCGCACGAGTTTGTCGAGTGGTAATGACAGTAACGTTTACGGTGACTCGATAGCGATACTGAACTGTGCTTGCAAGGCACTTATCAACGCTTACCAAATTAATTCTAACGCCGAACTGACACGACGCATTAACAAGTCGCTCATCATCACGTTGCTTAACACTAATATATATAAAGGTGTAACACTGTTAGCGGCTGACGAGTCGGCTACTGACGGTACGCCTAACGGGTACTCGCTATCTTATGTGCCAGCATACGCTACAGTCAACAACATTGACGTTATGCCGTATCTAATCAGACACGAAGGCGTGGGGCATGGCATTGCGAAGTTGGCGGACGAATACTATTATGCTTCAAAGGGCATACCGCAATCGTCGGTCATTACGCAGTATCAAGAGAGCAAGAACTACGGTTTCTACCAGAATACGACTTACAGAAACAACGCTACTACCACCAACCAGACATTCAGCATAGAGTATTCTTCATGGCTATACCCATTCTCTCAGCGTTCGGAATACGCTAACTCGGACGTACAGTGGTATGCAGGAGCCTTTGAATACTCTACAGGCTTCTGCCGTTTCGGTGACTTTAGCATCATGAACGCTACGCTACGAGCTGATAATCCTTCGTATGATCCGAAGACAGGTACATTCAACGTAGCTTCAAGGGCTATGATTTACAAGCGTATCATGAAGGCTGCCAACTCTTCATGGCAATGGAGTGTTAACGACTTTATATACTTTGACTCACCTGCTCGCGCCTCCTACGCTACAAGTAACGCAAGGGGTGTGAAGGCTATACCATCGACTGTCATTACTAATGCTCCTGCACTGGCAGCACCAAAGCTGATTAAGATGGACTTGCCGAAAGCAGGATTGTAAACAAACTGTTACAGTATCATAAAATATTATCAAGACAATGGCGGTAATAAAGACTATATATGGCAAGACTCCTAAGTGGGGCGAAGGCTGCTATTTCAGCGAGACGGCAGCGATAGTGGGCGATGTTACAATGGGAAAGCAATGCTCGGTATGGTTCAGCGCAGTGGTTCGTGGTGACGTCGCGCCAATAACGATGGGCGACCGATGCAATGTTCAGGACGGAGCGTGTGTCCATGTCACTAACACTACCGGACCTACGGTGATGGAAGACGACGTAACGATAGGACATAATGCTACGGTTCATGCCTGCACACTACGTAAAGGGTGTCTCATTGGCATGGGAGCAACGGTGCTCGATAAGGCGGATATTGGCGAAGGGGCTATCATTGCGGCTGGCGCATTGGTATTAGGAAAGACTAAGGTGGGTGCCCATGAGATATGGGGAGGAGTGCCTGCGAAGTTCATTAAGAAGACTTCGCCAAACCAAGCGGAGAGCTTTGCCGCACATTACGCACAGTATGCCGCTGACTATATCAACGAAGCTGAGGACTTATAAAGAAGAGAAAAGATATGGATATGGCGATAAGTGTATCGCCATTTACTCCTTGTTTATGTTTTACTTAATTAAAAATTAATTTTTACCTTTATGAAAAAGCTATTTATTGCATTATGTATGATGACGGCTACTGTTAGTGCTTCTGCGCAGATTGACACTGACGACAAACAGCTATTCAACCACATCGGAGCGGGTGCAAGTATTGGTACCGACGGTATCGGCTTCCATGTTGCCACCACTATCACCCCTTACGTTCAGGCAAGAGCGGGCGTTAGCATTATGCCCAAGATTGAAGCGAACGACATTGAAGTTGACATGAATATTAACAGCAGTGATGTTGCCAACGCTAACCAGTTCATACAACTGTATAACCAGATGGGAATTGGTGAGCACATCAATGAGGTTAACCCACCAAGCTCACTGACGATGGCTGCTAAAATCAATATGACAAACTTCAAGTTGCTCTTTGATATCTACCCAACAAAGACGTCGCCATGGCGTCTTACCGTAGGTTTCTATGCAGGAAAGTCACAGCTTATCGACGCATGGACTACTAACTGCGAGAACGAGTTGCAAGCTATCACTAACTATAACCATGCTGTCGATGCTAATCCTGAATTGGCAGAACTGTTCAATCTTGAAAAGTTTGGCGTTGAGGTGGGCGACTATCTCATCGAGCCTAACGGCAGACAGGCACGTGGTTTCTTAAAGGTTAACGGCTTTAAGCCATACATTGGCATCGGTTCTGGACGTGCTATAAGCAATAATCACCGTTTTTCTTTCGCGTGGGATCTTGGTGCTCAGTTCTGGGGAACGCCAACTATCTATGTTCAGGACAAGAAGATTGACAAGGATAGCAACATCGATGGCGATGGTGGCATAATCAAGACTATATCTAAGATTACCGTTTATCCTACGCTGAGCTTCCGCTTTAACGGCAGAATATTGTAATTTTCAGACAACATATAGATACGTAAAAGAGCGTCTTTGCACTATGATTAATGCAAAGACGCTCTTCTTTTATTCTGCCATCATGATTGGTATTACACGCTACTGATATTTTTCCGTCATGCCATTCAGAAGCGGAAACCATAGCTGCAGCGCACTCTAAACTTCTCTCTTAGCAGTTGTAGGCGCGCCTCATCACCCGATACGGAGAAGTTATACACCGCTGTAGCACTGGCAAACTTATTCTTCCAACTATAAACCACTGCCCCACGCCCTGTCAATATAATGCTGGGGAACTTGTATCTTAGTGTTTTTTTGTCACCGTCAACTGTTGTATTGGCGTGTATATACGTATGGAATGTTGGCAAAGCAGATAGATGAAACAGCCAGTGTTTGCCTGCTACGTAGTTGTATCCGTAGCCTGCACCGATGGCAAAGCCTAACATCTTTATCTTGGTAGCCTTGATACCAGCCTCCTCATCGGCATTGATGTCTGTGAAAGAACCGTCAAAACTGGCTCCTATCATTACGCTTCCGGCACTCTTCTTCTGCACATAACTCTGGCTAAAAGCTGCTGGGAAGGAGAAGCGTTTGCCCAAAAAGGCGTAGTAGAAGTTAACGTTCAACCCCTTTTGACTTACCAATCCCTTGTCAATATCAACACGTTTATCGCCCACTAACAGCCTACCTTTATAGGTATTAGATGCGAAATAGATTACGTCGAAGCCGTATTTGTTGCTGTATGAGTTAAGATTAAACTCATAATCCTTATTCTTTCCCACCCATTTTGTTGGGTTTACCGCTATGGACAAGCCTAAACCGCGATACGTCGCACCAAGACTCAGCGTGCCTCTGAAGTCGGACATCACTCTGGCTTCATGTAACACGTCGTCGCTCCCACGTGTTCTCGTAGTGACTGTGGCACCAGAAAAGTTTGCCATAACCTTGACTGTCCAACGGTATTGCGGCCTGGTCATGTAGAGAGTGTCATACGTTATCTTGCCATACCTACGTGCTAACAGTCTGTCTACCTTGAGAAGGCTGCCGTCTACCTTTGCTAACTTCTCATGTCTTCGCCTTACTCTTGCTGTGTCCGCTCCCACTCCGAGTCGCTTTCCACGCACTATTGAGTCCGCCCATTGCAGCATATAGCCATTATCGGCGGCGTGTCTGACACGTAAGCGCAAACTGTCTGCGATGGTAACATATTGTTTTAGCGTCGGCTTACGCTTGCTTTCCGCAACAGAATCCGTCTGCGTCATGGCATAAGAAGTCGCCACAGAAGAGGCTAACACAGTGCACAAAAACGCCTTTCGCAATATTCTCACTCTACTGTCTATCACTATCATCAAATAAATTCCAGTCTCTTCACCTCCTTCTCAAACATCGGTGTAAAGACGCCTATGCCAAGATTGTCGCGTATTTCGTCCATAGTCCAGAACCTACCACCTTGTGTTTCTGTGGCAGAAGGCAGGAGTTCACCATCATATACGGTTGTGAACACATACACAAGCTCACGCTCTATCGCATTCTCATACACGTATTTCTTCAGGAACTTTGGCTCATACTCTCCTGCTTTCAGCCCTATTTCCTCGTAAACTTCACGTGCTAACGCTGCGTCCACAGTCTCGCCATAGTCCAAATGCCCTCCTGTCGCGGTATCCCATTTATCTGGTTGCACCTCTTTCCAGTCGGCACGGTGCTGCAAATACAGCTCGCCCTTGCTGTTAAACACATGAAGGTGTACTACGGGGTGCAAGCGTTTCTCACCGCAATGCGCCTCTTCACGAGTCATACTGCCTATTACATTGCCCGCTTCATCTACTTCGGGGAACAACTCTTCACGTTTATCTTCTTCTACAAGTTGTCTTTCTTTGGGAGTTAACTGCTCCTTCTTCTCCTCTATATTCATAATATTTTGTTTTTTAATATAAGTGTTTATCACGCATTAAACGTAATAAACGATATATGACTTTATTGTTGCAAAATTACAAATTTAATGTGTTACGCACAAATTTAATTTCACATTATGTACACAATGACGCATTTTTTCTATATCTTTGCATTTACAAACTATACCAAATACTTTCAATTATAATGATGAAGAATATATTTTTAGCTTTCATTACCTTCCTTGCGCTATGCCCATTACGTTCCTCTGCTGAGGCAGAGTCATCGTCGCAGGTATTGCAGAAGATTGTGAAGGTAAATGATTATTGGCAGTCTCACAACAGTCCTAAGCAGCGTGCGTTCTGGGATAACGCCGCTTATTACACGGGAAACATGGAGGTTTATCGCCTGACTGGTATCGCTCGCTACTACGATTACAGCGACCAATGGTGCCGACACAATCGCTGGATGGGCGCAACGTCTAATGATAAGAGTCGCTGGAAGTACAAAACGTATGGCGAAGGCAATGACTTCGTGCTCTTCGGTGACTGGCAAACGTGCTTCCAAACGTACATAGATATGCACAATCTCGTGCCTGCCGACTATAAAGTGGCACGCGCCATCGAAGTGATGTCACACGAATGTAGTATGCAGGACAACAAGTTCTGGTGGTGGTCTGACGCCCTTTACATGGTAATGCCAGTGATGACGAAGATGTATCTGCTAACGGGCGAGGTGAAATATCTTGACAAACTCTACGAGAACTTCCTCTGGAGCGACAGCCTTATGTGGGATAAAGACGAACAACTGTATTACCGTGACGGTAAATATATATGGCCAAAGGTGAAGACTTCGTGCGATGGCGGCAAGAGTTTCTGGGCTCGTGGCGATGGCTGGGTGCTGGCAGGACTGGCTAAAGTGCTTGCGGATATGCCACGAGACTATAAGAATCGTGACATCTTTGTGCAGCGTTTCAAGCAACTTGCCGAAGGTGTAGCACGCTGTCAGCGTCCTGATGGCTACTGGAGCCGCTCTATGCTCTGCGAGGGTGACGCCCCAGGTCCTGAGACATCGGGCACTGCTTTTTTCTGTTACGGTATGCTTTGGGGTGTAAATCATGGTTATTTGGACAAGGCCACGTATGCTCCTGTGATAGAAAAGGCATGGAAATACCTTACTGACAAGGCTCTGCAACCTGACGGCAGCATTGGTTTCGTGCAGCCAATAGGTGAGAAACCTGACCCTAACAAGATTGTTGACGCTCATAGTCAGGCTCCCTTCGGCACTGGCGCATGGCTTCTTGCCGCTTGCGAAAGGGTACGTTACCTCGACGGTACGGCTTCGCAGTACTTCCTTCCTGGTGCTCCTCACGTAACAGGCGATAAGAGTATGACGGTGAAGGTGACCAACTCCACCGACAATAACCGCTCTGACGTAGTGGAACTTGACGCTAACAAGGTCTTCACCACACTCGGAATATGCGGCGGCAGACAGTTTGTTGTGCTCGATGGTGACAATGTTGAGCGTCCTTATCAGTTGACAAGCGACGGCAAAGTGCTCGTACAAGCATTTGTAGCTCCCCACTCTACTACTACGTTCACTATCAAATGTGGTGAGCCAAAGGCTGCACGCCTTGACTGTAACGGGCATATCTACCCTGACCGTGAGGACGACTTGACATGGGAGAACGACAAGAGTGCGTGGCGAATGTATGGTCCTAAGATGCACAACAAGGGCGTTAGCGGCTTCGATACCTTTGCAAAGAACGTGACATATCCTATACAAGACGTGCTGTACCACAACGAACTGACCAGTTATGGCGTTAACAACACACTCCGAAAGGCTGGTCGTGGCGCAGAATGGGCACAGATTCACCGCGACGTTTACACCTACCACCGTGACCGCGGACAGGGAATGGACGCCTATACCGTAGGCAATACGCTCGGTGCTGGTGCCCCCGCGGTGATGAAAGACGGCAACCTCGTGATGCCCGACGTTTACGAGAAGGCGGAGATTGTGGACAACGGACCGCTGCGTTTCACTGTTCGCCTGCAGATGTATGAGCAGAATGGCATTAAGGAAACACGTCTTTTCTCTCAGGACAAGGGTTCACACCTTGCACGAGTAGAGGTTTCTTACGACGGCATTGCTGACGGAACACAGGTGGCAAGCGGCATTGTGGTACACAAGAGTCAGCCTAACGCTTACGTGATAGATAAGAAAGATGGCTACATTGCCTACTCTGACGCTCTCGATACACCGCAAGGTCAGAACGGACAACTGTTCATTGCCTGCCTCTATCCCAACAAGATGAAGGCTCTTAAGTACCTCCCTCTCGCTGAAGAGAAGGCAGGAGGCATCGGTCATGTGGCTGGTATCACGACATACACCGCAGGTGCTCCGTTCGTATATTACGCGGGTTCGGCATGGAGCAAGTATGATGTTCCGACCATGAAGATATGGCAGGAGACCGTGAAACTTTACTCTGACAACCTCAAGAATCCTCTGAAGGTAGAATATTAACATACACATCACACCACATCAACGGTGGCTTGACAACAGGAATGAATCTCATTCCTCTGTCAAGCCACCGTTGTTTATTTATCAACACCTAAAACATCCTACCCCAAAACCTAATCCCCTCCAACCTGAACCCACCAACATGCGCCCTCTCTACCACACATCACACTGCTGTCTCTCCTTGCTTTCCAGTAGCGTTCCGAGCAGTTGTTCGCCACCGACAGAACAGTTTTGGAATGTGCAACGCTTGGTATGGAATAGGTAATAAGGGTGAGGAGCCTTGGCTACATTAAAGTTTCGCACCTTAATATCACGTATAGGCTCCGCTTCGTTGCCGTCGTAATAGATAGCATACGCTGCTGATGAGCGTGCTGAGACATTGTTAATGCTGAAGCAAGAGTATCTTGCCGGGAAGTTACCACCACGATAACCGAAGTAGTTTGTCTCGAAACGTAGCACCGCTCCAGCCACATCGCCAATGTTAACAGAGTCAACAAACACGTCTTCTATATACCCTCCGCGGTCGAGGTTCGACTTAAACAGCAGGGCGTTCTTCACATCTCCTATCTCTATGTTGGTCATATACACTCCCTTTACGCCGCCCGACATCTCCGAACCGATACACAGTCCGTTGCACTTACTGTAGAATTTGCAGTTGCGTATCACTATATCCTCCGACGGTCGCGCCACTCTTCTGCCGTCAGCGTCACGCCCTGCCTTTATCGCCACAGCGTCATCACCAGTACGAAAGGTGCAATTCTCTATCAGCACCCTACGACTTGACTCTGGGTCGCAGCCGTCATTGTTAGGGAAGTGGGAGTCGATGATAACGTTACGCACCGTTACATCCTCGCTATACAAGGGGTGAATACACCAGAAAGGACTGTTCTTCAGCGTCACGCCATCCACCAACACCTTACTACAAGAGTTGAACTCAATGGCACAGGGGCGCAACTTCGTGCCCTCGCCAAACACCCTTTCTGTTACAGGCGTAAGGTCATCGCCCATCTGTCGCAGTCTGTCCACATCCGCTTTCTCTGGTGTCACACCATGCGTGCCATGCGTATTCTCCACAAAGTTAGGGTCTCCGCCAGGCATTCCCCATCGTGCCATCTCGCCGCCGTTAGCATCTATCGTTGCAGTTCCCTCGCCTGTGACGGCTATATTCTGCTGACCATGGGCATGAATCATTGAAGAACGGTTATACAGTTCTGTGCCTTCCCAGCGTGACAGCACCGCGGGCAGGTAGTCGTCAGCATTAGGTGAGAACCTCAGCGTGGCTCCATCCTTTAGGTGTAGGCGCACATTGCTCTTCAACTCCAATGGTCCGTCCATGTAATATGTTCCCCGTGGCACCACCACCGTGCCGCCTCCTTGCATGGAACAACTGTCTATCTGCGTTTGTAACTCCCTGCGCGTGGCACCAATGCGTAGCGTTCGTGTGCCCTTAGGTATGCTCACGCTCCTCACCGCACCTGCTATCAGGGCAGCCTTACGCTGTGGTGTTATGTCTTTCAGGTCAAGGCGAAGCGTGTCAAGCGTTGGCTTCACCTTTTGAATGGTGCCATCCTGATTATAGAACAGTGAGTCAACGCACACCGAACGTCGCACTCCGCAATGGTAATCGGGGGCCAATCGACGTGAGATGTCGGCAGTATGATAGAACAGGTAGTCCTGCCCACGATACGTTACTATAGAGTGGTGGTTGGTACCACTGTTCACAGGGTCGAGTATCACACCCTGATAGGTATACGGTCCCATTGGTGATGGGGCGGTGCAATAGGCTATTCGAGGTTCGTGTCCACGGAAAGGACCATCAGAATACGACATATAGTATATGCCATTACGCTTATGTACCCACACGGCTTCAAAGAAATCTTTTACTCCTTCGATAATATGCACCTTGCCATCATACGACACCATGTCGTCGTTCAGTTTCACACAGCACACCGTGTTCTGCCCCACGAAGAGATAAGCCTGCCCATCATCGTCTATGAACACGGCAGGATCGATGAAGTCTCTGTCACAGACCACTCCTGGACTATCTATTGACAGCAGCGGATGTCCTAACGGGTCATGGAACGGTCCCTTAGGACTGTCGCCCACAGCCACACCGATATGTCGTTTATCCGTAGGGTAATAGAGGTAGTATTTACCGTTACGCTCCACGCAGTCGGGTGCCCATGCCGCGCTCTTCGCCCACGTTGTCTGCTTGAATGGCGAGAATATCACGCCAGCATCATGCCACCGTGTCATGTCGGTTGTGTAGTAGGCGTGATAGTCTTCCATTGAAAACGCAGCGGCATCGTCCTTGTCATGGCTGGGATATACCCACAGTGTGTCGCTGAATACGTGTGCTGATGGGTCAGCGGAGTATGCGTCTGTTATTATGGGGTTGCCCGACCAGGCGGTGCACATCAATGGCATTACCGTGGCGGTAAACACCAATAACATTTGTTTTGCTTTATATTTCATTGTTTCTTATATTTGTTTTATACGTAAATTTCGCTTCGTTCCTTTTCCTTTTTCTACATTAATCGCCATTAATCTGACATTAATCTCTCGTTAATACTTTAGCCTTGCAACCCTTGCTGGACTGTAAATCATGCAACAAAAGAGTAATGTCTGATTAACGTTAGATTAATGGTGATTAATGTTAACATCAACAATGTCGAAGCATTGAAAAGATATATACGTTGCATTAAACTAATGCTATTTTTATTTTTCAACATTAATCGCCATTAATCTAACATTAATCTTTCATTAATACTTTATATTTCA